>JAKSJZ010000039.1 GCA_024401995.1 Bacteroidales bacterium | reverse complement strand
ATAATGAAATCCGAAAAAATCAATCCCGACTACCTGAGAGCCCACAAGCCGGAGCTGCTCCACACCAACAAGGTGCTGCTCCGCTTCAACCGCCGCGAACTTGCCGCGATTGACGAGTATGTCAGGCGCTTCGGCATCAGCCGCAAAGCGCCCGCACTCAGGCGCATCATTATGGAAAGGATTCTTTCCGACCTCGGGGAGAGCAACCCCACGTTGTTCTAGATATACCTTGCGGTAAAGGTGCCGGACTTCCGGAGATCTTCGGGAGTGCCCGCGAACACCACTTCCCCGCCCCTGTCACCGGCATCGGGGCCGAGGTCGATCACCCAGTCCGCATTGCGGATGACATCCGGGTTGTGCTCCACGACAACTATCGTATGGCCGCAGGACAGCAGCGAATCGAAGGCCTTCAGAAGTTTTCCGACATCCTCGAAATGAAGTCCGGTCGTCGGCTCGTCGAAGATGAACATTATCCTGTCCTTCTTGTCCTTGAGCGAAAGGAAATAGGCGAGCTTGACCCTCTGGCTCTCGCCTCCCGACAGGGTCGAACTGCTCTGGCCCAGACGCAGATACCCCAGACCGACGTCAACAAGGGGCTGCAACCTCTCGGCTATGAGCTTCGCATCGGGCTCCGGGCCCGCGGCGAAAAAGTCAATCGCCTCGTTGACGCTCATCGCCAGCACGTCGTCTATATTCTTCCCGCGGTACCTGACTTCCAGTATCTCGGGCTTGAAGCGCTTACCGCCGCAGGACTCGCAGACCATCTCCACGTCAGCCATAAACTGCATCTCTATCCTCACCACGCCCTCGCCCTGGCACTCCGGGCAGCGTCCTCCGTCCTGGTTGAACGAGAAATGCGAGGGGCCGAAGCCGCATACCTTCGCATACTGCTGGTCGGAGAAAAGCTTGCGGATGACGTCATACACCTTCAGATAGGTCACGGCGTTGGACCTGCTGCTCCGCCCTATGGGGTTCTGGTCCACGTACTCCACTGCGGTTATCCTGTCGACGTTGCCTGACAATCCCCTGAACGTTCCGGGCTGGACACCGGCTCCGTCTATCCTTCGTGCGAGGGCCGGGTAGAGAATGTCGCCCACCAGCGAAGACTTGCCGGAGCCGCTCACGCCCGTCACCACGTCGAGCACCCCCAGCGGAAACTCGACATCCACCCCCTTGAGGTTGTGCTCCATAGCCCCCTCGACCCTGATGCTGTAGTTCCAGGCTCGCCGTTCCCGGCGATATCTGGGCTTAAGGCCCGTCAGATACTCCAGGGTAAGCGAACCGGCCGCGTCTGCGGAAGCGTTGTCCGCCCTGCCCCGATAGATGACACGGCCTCCGTCCTCACCGGCTCCGGGGCCCATATCTATCAGCATGTCAGCGGCCTTTATGATTTCTTCGTCGTGTTCGACCACGACCACCGTATTGCCGAGATCCCTGAGCCGCTTGAGCACGCCTATGAGTCTCTCGGTATCGCGGGGATGAAGGCCTATCGACGGTTCGTCGAGAATATACATCGACCCCACCAGGTTGGAGCCAAGCGCCGCCACAAGGTTGATCCTCTGGCTCTCACCTCCCGACAGGGTGTTGGACGCCCTGTCCATCGTCAGGTAGCCCAGCCCCACGTCGTCGATGCACACCAGCCTGGACTCTATCTCGGCCAGCGGCTCGCTCACGGTCTCGCGCTCGGCGGCGGTAAGGTCCAGCGACCTTATGAATCCGAGCAGCTCCCCGACGTTCATCCCCAGCAGTTCCGTTATGGTCCGGCCGCCGACCTTGACGTAGTGCGCCTCCTTCCTGAGACGCGACCCGCCGCAGTCCGGGCAGACAGTCCTGCCGCTGAAGCGTCCAAGCATATACTTGAACTGTATCTTGTAGCGCTGGGTCTCCACCCAGCGGAAGAACTCGCTGATACTCACTATCTCGTCAGGATTGTCCTCGCCCCGGCTGCAGGGAGTGTTCCAGATAATGTCCTTCTGTTTCTGCGTCAACTTGCAATACGGTTCGAAAACCGGTATGCCGTAGCGTTCCGCGACGCTTATGAGCCTGTCCCTGAACCACCCCATCTTCTCTCCCCGCCAGCAGGCTATCGCGCCGTCATACAGGCTCAAACTCTTGTCGGGCACCACAAGGTCCTCGCTGATACCGGTTGTAAGCCCGAGCCCTCCGCAGGTAGGGCACGCCCCAAGCGGGCTGTTGAAGCTGAAAAGATACTCGTCCGGCACGCGGAACTTCAACCCGTCCAACTCGAAAAGGGAGCAGAACTCACGGCTCACCCCGTCCCGCAGCACAACCATACGTCCGCGGCCGGCCTCGAAAGCGGCATCGACGCTGGCTATCAGGCGGTCCCGGTCGTCGAATGAAAGAAATCTGTCCACCAGCAGCAGGGCTCCGAGGGGCATCACCTCCGCCTGAAGCACGTCATCCATCTTCCGCGGGGCCCCGTCAACCCACAGCCTCGAGAAGCCCTGCTCCTTGAGCGAGAGAATCGCGCTCACCTTGTCGTCGAGCGCGTCCCATCCTATGTCCGCAAGTATGTAAACCGGGCTTCCCGCACCGGAATCCGCAACATACCTGACGACGTCGGCGGTGGTGTCCGAGTGGACCTCCCTCCCCGACACGGGCGAGAAAGTTCGTCCGATACGGGCGAAAACCAGCCTGAGGTAATCATATATTTCCGTCGTGGTCGCCACGGTGGAACGCGGATTCTTCGTGGACACCTTCTGTTCTATCGCAATCGCCGGAGGCACCCCGTCCACCGAATCGACATCCGGCTTGCTCATCCTCCCGAGGAACTGCCTGGCATACGAGGACAGGCTCTCGGCGAAACGCCGCTGTCCCTCGGCATAAAGGGTATCGAAGGCGAGCGAAGACTTGCCGGAGCCGCTCACGCCGGTTATCACGACCAGCCTGTCGCGGGGGATATCGACGGATATGTCGCGGAGGTTGTTCACCCTCGCACCCCTTATCGATATCCGCTTTTCGCTCATTTCACGGCAATTTTATACAAATATACCCAAAAAACACTATCTTCGCAGCAATGAAATTCAATTTCAAGCCGATCAAAGGGAAGGGCCTCGAGATTATCGAGGCGATAATGAACTGCAAGGAGACGCCGGAAGACACATCCCTGCGCTTCAAGATACGCCTGTGCTCCGAGGAGATTGTCCAGAACATCATCAACTACGCCTACGGCGAAGACGAGGAGGACTGGATGGAGGTGTGTATTGACCGCAAGGGGGACTTCCTGTTCCTCGGCTTCAGGGACGAAGGGCGCGCATTCAATCCGCTGCTCAAGTCAGACCCCGACCTGAGCGTTCCGGACAGCGAGAGGGAGATAGGCAATCTCGGCATCTACCTCTGCAAGGAGATATGCGACGACATCACTTACGCCAATACCGACGGGTGCAACTGCCTGAACCTGAAAATCCGCATCAGCGGGCAGGCCTGATTTTGGCGAATTTCAGAAGAATTATCTTCTCCCCGTAGTCATCGAACCTTATGACGGCCCTCCTCTCCGGAGCCTGGCCGCTGATGGACTTTATCACTCCCTTCCCGAACCTGTTGTGCTCTATCCTCTCCCCTTCATACAGGCTCTCCTGAGGCACGGGCTGAAAATCGGGGTCGATGACGGCAGGCTTGTCGAACAGCGGCCGGCGACCAGAAGCGCCCTTCGCCTCCACCGATGAAAGTCCCGGTCTCTGAAACGTCCTTCCACGCCCCGAAGACAGGCTCGCCGGCCCCGAAGCGGCCACGCCGGGGATCCTGTCCGGAAGGGGGTTCTCCAGATACTCCGGAGATATCTCCCGGAGAAATCTGGACGGAGGATTCGACTCGTGACGGCCGGCCGTTATCCTCGAATCGGAGTATGAAAGCGTCACCGCCTTCTCCGCCCTTGTCAGCGCAACGTAGAAAAGCCGACGCTCCTCTTCAAGTTCGGAGGGGTTGGAAAGGAAGTTGACGCAGGGGAAGAGATTCTCCTCCATACCCACCACGAAGACATAGGGGAACTCGAGGCCCTTGGCGGAATGCACCGTCATCAGCGCTATCCTGTTGCCGTCGTCGTCCCCGTCGGAAGTATCCGCGTTCGACAGCAGGGACACGTCCTCCAGAAAATCGGATATCGTGAACACGGGAGCCTCGTCCAGGTCGTCATCCAGATTCTTGCGTTGGTCCTCGACGAAAGCCGTCACCGAATTGAGCAGCTCCTCGACATTGGAGAACCTCGCCTGACCCTCTATCGTCACGTCGGACTTGTAAAAATCATAGATACCGCTGTCGCGGGCCACCCGCACGGCTATGTCCTCGGCATCCGTCACGGCCGCCACTTCGGCCAGGGAGCCTATCATATCGCAGAACTTCCTGATTTTCCCGACCGCAGCCTCCTTGAGTCCGTACGAATAAAGGGACTCGTCGTACGCCGCCTTGAACAACGTGCACGAGCCGGCCCTGGCACACTCTACAAGCGCGTTCAGGGAAGTCGCCCCTATCGCTCTCGCGGGCTTGTTCACCACACGCTTGAAGGATTCGTCATCATTGGGGTTGGATACAAGCTTGAAGTAGGCAAGCAGGTCTCTGACCTCCGCCCTCTCGAAAAAGGAATTGCCCGAATAGACCAGGTAGGGCAGGTTGCGCCGGCGCAACTGCTCCTCGAAGGCGCGCGACTGGCTGTTCTTGCGATACAGTATCGCGAAATCGCGGTACGAGGCATGGTCGGTGCGCATCCGCGAGAGAATCCCGCCCACCACCGACATCGCCTCCTCCTGCTCGCTGTATGCCTTGAGCAGGCTGATGGGCTCGCCCTTCTCCCCCTCGGAATAGCAGTTCTTCGGGATACGCCCCTCATTGTGGGCGATAAGGGAATTCGCCGCACCGACTATCGTCTTGGTGGAACGATAGTTGCGCTCCAACCTGAACATCCTGCACTCCGGGAAATCCTTCCGGAAATTGAGTATGTTCTGAATCCTTGCACCCCTGAAGGCATATATCGACTGGGAGTCATCCCCGACAACGCAGAGGTTGCGGCTGACGGAAGCCATCTTCCTTATGATATTGTACTGCGCCGCGTTGGTGTCCTGGTACTCGTCGACCATAATATGCGAGAAACGGCCGGAGACCTCCTCCAGCACGTCGGGCCGGTCACGGAAAAGTTCGTTTGTCTTCAACAGGATATCATCGAAGTCCATTATCCCGGACTCGCGGTATCTTTTGACATACAGTTCATAGACATCCACCGTCTTCGGCCGCTTCGCCCGGGCGTCCGCCTGCAGCAGGGCCTCGTTCCTGCGATACGCCTCGACGGTCAACAGACTGTTTTTCGCCCTCGATATCCTGGAGAGTATGTCCTTTGCCTTGTATGCCGACTCGTCGAGACGGAGTTCCTTGATGCACGCCTTGACCGCGCTGACGGAGTCGGACTGGTCGTGTATCGTGAAGTTCTGCGGATATCCTATGCAGTCGTGGAACTCCCTGAGGAATCTGGCGAACACCGAGTGGAACGTACCCATCACGACCTTGCGGGCGCTGCTCCGCCCGACGCTCACGGCCACCCTCCCGGCCATCTCCCCGGCGGCCTTGCGTGTAAAGGTGAGCGCCAGAATCGAGGACGGGGCTACCCCCTGGGCAAGAAGCCAGGCCACCCTCCCGGTCAGCACCCTGGTCTTTCCGGAGCCGGCCCCGGCGATTATGAGCACCGGACCGTCCGTACACTGAACCGCAAGTTTCTGCTCTTCGTTCAGTCCCTCCAGGATTGCAGCCTTTACCTTTTCCATATACGACTACGAAATTACTAAAAAAATGACTATCTTGCACCTCATCCAAAAAGTCAATTCAAACATCCCACATATGTCAAATGTCATCGTTTTAAAAAATGGACTTGACATCCCCATGAAGGGGAATGCCGAGCCCGTGACGACAAAAACGGTGTCTCCGGCGGTGGTGGCCATCCAACCGACTGACTTCAAGGGCCTTAGTCCGAGACTTATGGTCAAGGAGGGCGACGCCGTGCTTGCCGGGTCCCCCGTTATTGCCGACAAGAAGAACCCGGATATCATCCTGTGTTCTCCTGTCAGCGGGAAAGTGAAGGAGATTCTGAGAGGCGATAAACGCAGGCTCCTGGCGGTGCTCATCACCCCGGACGACGAGCAGAAGTACGTTGACTTCAAGCCCGCCAATCCGGAGAAGCTGACCGCCGACGAAATAATCCCAAGACTCCTGCAAAGCGGACTGTGGCCCTGGCTGGTACAGCGCCCCTACGGCATCGTGGCGGACCCCGCCGCAAAGCCCAGGGCCATCTTCGTGTCGGCCTTCGACTCGGCCCCGCTCGCCGCTGACCGCGACTTCACCCTCGGGCAGGAACTCAACGCCGTACAGACCGGAATCAAGGTTCTGGCGAAACTGACGGACGGCGGCGTCCACGTGGGCCTTTGGGAGCCCACGGCTTCCTCGACCCCGTTCCACAAGCTCGAAGACTGCGTCTTCCATACGTTCAGGGGCAGGCATCCGGCCGGCAACGTCGGGGTGCAGATAAGCCACGTCGCCCCCATCAGGAAAGGCGATATCGTCTGGACAATCTCCCTGCTCGGCGTAGCAGCGATAGGAAGGCTTTTCCAGACCGGAAAGGTCAACCTCAGGCGCAAGGTCGCCATCACGGGCCCGATGGCCATCAACCCCTCCTACGTCGATGCGGTGCCGGGTATGCCGATGAAGTCCATCGCCGGTTATTACGGCGATGCCGGCTGCGGTGTCCGCATAGTGAGCGGCAACGTGCTCAGCGGAAAGGCCGCAGGCCCGGAGGGTTTCCTGGGCTTTTTCGACGACCAGGTCACCATCCTCAGGGAGGGTGACGAGAAGGAACTCTTCGGATGGCTGAGGCCCATCCGCTACAAGCAGTTCAGCACGGACCACTGCTATTTCTCCTGGCTCACTCCCTGGAGGAAGTACGACCTTTCGACCAACCTCCACGGCGGTCCGCGCGCATTCATAATGAATGACTCATATTATTCCAAGGTGCTCCCGATGGATATCTATCCCCTGTTCCTGACGAAGGCCTGCCTGGCCGGAGACATAGACAGGATGGAGAAGTTCGGCATATATGAGGTGCTTCCCGAAGACCTCGCGCTCTGCGAATTCGTGGACCCGTCCAAGAACAATGTCCAGGATATCATAGCGAAGGGCATCGACCTTATGCTTAAAGAAATGGCTTAGAAGTTATGTTGAAGATATTTGAAAAGGGAGGCAAGCTCTACTGGCTTCACTCCACCGCAGACGCTTTTGAGACATTCCTGAATGTCCCGCCCACCGTTACCCGAAGCGGGGCTCACGTCCGCGACGCGATTGACCTGAAACGAATAATAATCATAGCGCTGATTGCGGCGATTCCGGCCGCATTGTTCGGGATGTGGAATGTCGGCTACCAGCACAACCTCACGCTCGGAGACGGGAGGCTGCAGATTCCGGCCAACTTCTGGTACGGATTCCTGAAAGTGCTCCCCATCTACATAGTAACCTATGTCGTCGGCCTTGCCATCGAGTTCGGCACGGCGCAGATCCGCGGGGAGGAAGTCAACGAGGGATTCCTTATGACAGGATTCCTCATCCCGCTGATTATCCCCGTGACGACGCCGCTCTGGATGGTGGGGCTCGCCACCGCATTCTCCGTCATCTTCTGCAAGGAGGTGTTCGGAGGTACGGGTATGAATATATGGAACCCCGCCCTGGTGGCGCGTGCGTTCCTGTTCTTCTCGTACCCCAACCAGATGTCCGGAGCCAACTGCTGGATTGCCCGGCCCGGTCCCGATGCAGTCACCGGAGCGACGCCGCTCGCGCTCGACGGCCCGGCCCAGTACGGCACCGGCTTCCTCGACTATTTCATCGGTGCGGTTCCCGGCTCCGTCGGCGAGACCTCGACCCTGTGCATCCTCCTCGGCGCCTTCCTCCTTATATGGACGGGCGTTGCGAGCTGGAAGATAATGGCGGCCTCCATAGCCGGCGCCCTGGCCGTAGGGCTTGTCGGAGACCTGACCGGAGTATCGGCCATCCCCTGCTACATGCACCTGGTTCTGGGAGGCTTCGCCTTCGGAACGGTATTTATGGCCACCGACCCCGTAACGTCCTGCCAGACGGAATGCGGCAAGTGGATTTACGGATTCATCATCGGCGCGCTCTGCGTGACCGTAAGACTCTTCAACCCCGGCTATGCCGAAGGGATGATGCTGGCGATTCTGCTCGCCAACACCTTCGCCCCGCTTATCGACGAGTGCGTGACGAGCCGGCATATCAGCAAGAAAAACAGACAAATCCCCGCGTGATATGAATACCGACAACAATATCTACACAATAGTGTACACCACGATAGTGGTAGTGCTTGTAGCGGCTGTCCTGGCGCTCGTATCACAGAAGCTGGGGCCTATGCAGGCCGCGAACGAAAAGGCCGAGACCATCAGCCAGATACTGACGGCCGCCGGATTCGGCGACAAGAACCACTGGCAGGAGCAGGGCAACGCGGCGACCTTGAAGTTCTACAGGGAGAACATCGAGTCGTCCGACCTGTACGATACAACCGGCGGGTATGTCGGAGCGCTTGACTTCAGCCGGTGCGAAATCTACTCCACATCCGAGCTCAAGGCTCAGGACTACGCAATCAGGGGCAAGGGCGGGATGCCCGTCCTCCCCGTTTACAGGTTCTCCAACGGCAAGGTTGTAATTCCCGTTTACGGAGCCGGCCTGTGGGGCCCGATCTGGGGATATATCGCCCTTGAGGAAGACCTCCGCACAATCGCCGGAGCATATTTCGACCACGCTTCCGAGACCCCCGGCCTCGGCGGCAAAATCAAGGATGACCCCGCTTTCCGCGGACAGTTCGCCGGCAGGAGCATAGACTTCACGGACAAGTCGGCGCCCTTCCACATCGTCAAAGGCGGAGCCCCGGAAGGCAAGGCCAATGCCATCGACGCCATCACCGGCGCCACGATGACAAGCAGGGGACTCGACGCCGCAATCACCACCTGGCTCAATGCCTACGGCAAGAGCCTCGAGGTGAAGGAGGCCCCCGCCGATTCCGCATCCGTTTCAAACACAACTGAGGAGGAACAATTATGGGAAAATTGAAAGAAACGATTCTCACCCCGATCCTGAAGGGCAACCCTATAACCGTCCTGGTGTTGGGGATATGCTCCTCACTTGCGGTGACGGTGGAGTTGAAAGGCGCCCTCGTGATGGCGCTGTCCGTGACAATAGTGACGGGACTCAGCAGTTTCATATGCTCCATCATCCGCAACACCATCCCCAACCGCGTCAGAATCATAGTGCAGCTCGTAGTCGTCGCCCTTATGGTTATTCTTGTGGACCAGTTCCTCAAGGCATTCGAGGCCACTTATGCCATCGACAAGTCGCTGTCGGTATATATCGGCCTGATTATCACCAACTGCATCGTTATGGGACGCATAGAAGCCTACGCCCTCGGCAACAAGCCGCTGCCTTCCCTGCTTGACGGACTGGCCAACGGAGTCGGATACGGCTCGATACTCCTGATCGTGGCATTCTTCAGGGAATTGCTCGGCTCCGGGACCCTCTTCGGATTCAAGGTCATACCGCAGGCCCTCTACGATGCCGGATACGTCAACAACGGGCTTGTCATACTGCCCCCGTTCGCCCTAATCCTGCTGGGATGCATCATCTGGGTGCACAGGAGTCTGGACAAGACGCTTCAGGAAAAATAACACATATCGGATATGGAATACATAAGTCTTTTCGTCAAGTCGATTTTCGTTGACAATATGATTTTTGCATACTTCCTCGGTATGTGTTCATACCTGGCGGTATCCAAAAACGTCAAGACGGCAAACGGCCTGGGCCTTGCCGTAATCTTCGTGCTGCTCTGCACGCTTCCCCTCAACTACCTCCTCGACACATATGTGCTCAAACCCGGCGCACTCGCCTGGCTCGACCCGCAGTTCGCGGAAGTGGATTTGAGCTTCCTGAGTTTCATCATCTTCATCGCCGTCATAGCGGCCTTCACCCAACTCGTCGAGATGATTGTGGAGAAGTTCCTTCCCGGTCTATACTCCTCGCTGGGCATCTACCTGCCGCTCATCGCGGTCAACTGCGCGATACTCGGAGGTTCCCTGTTTATGCAGCAGAGGGATTTCGTGAACGTGGGCGAATCCGCGGTCTATGCTCTCGGCTCCGGTATCGGCTGGTATCTTGCCATCGTGGCGCTTGCCGCGATACGCGAGAAGATGAGCTACTCCAACGTCCCCGCAGGTCTGCGCGGGACAGGGATAGCCTTCATCACCGTGGGCCTTATGGGTATGGCGTTTATGATATTCATGGGTATCCAGATTTAAGAGTGGGAGAATAAGATTATGAATGCGACAATAATTGCAGCTGTTCTTGTCATCGTCATCGTGACGCTGATTCTGGTATCCCTCCTGCTTTTCGTAAAGGCTAAAATAACTCCTGGCGGGACTGTCAGGATAAACGTCAACGACGGCAAAAAGGAACTTGACGTGAAGCCCGGTTCCTCGCTTATGAGCACCCTGGCGGCGGAAAAGATTTTCCTTCCCTCAGCCTGCGGCGGCAAGGCCAACTGCGGCCAGTGCAAGGTACAGGTCCTCGAAGGCGGCGGAGAGATTCTCCCCACCGAAGTCGGATTCTTCAACCGCAAGCAGATAAAGGACGGATGGCGGCTCGGCTGTCAGGTCAAGGTGAAGGACGACATCAGGATACAGGTTGCGGAAAGCGCGCTGTCCGTCAAGAAACTGGAATGCGAGGTCATCTCCAACAGGAACGTGGCGACCTTCATCAAGGAGTTCACGGTCAAGCTTCCCGAGGGGGAGAACCTCGAATTCAAGAGCGGCGAGTATATCCAGATTGACATTCCCGCCTATAAGCTCGACTTCTCCGACATAGACGTCGAACCCGAGTACCGGGCCGACTGGGAGAAGTTCGGCTTCTTCAACCTCAAGAGCGTCAACCCCGAGCCGACGATACGCGCCTACTCGATGGCATCGTACCCCGGAGAGAAGGGCATAATCAAACTTAACGTCAGGATTGCGACGCCTCCTTTCGACAGGAGCGTCCCGCGCGAACTCGGGCCGAAACTCCTGCCCGTCAATCCGGGCATAGCCTCGACTTATGTCTTCACCCGCAAACCGGGCGACAAGGTGATGATAAGCGGCCCCTACGGCGAGTTCCTCCTCCCGAAAGACGACCCCGACAGTCAGGAATACATCTTCGTGGGCGGCGGCGCAGGCATGGCGCCTCTCCGTTCGCACATAATGGAGCTTTTCAGAACCCTGAAGACAAAGAAGCAGGTTCACTTCTTCTATGGGGCGAGGGCCTTGGTGGAGGCCTTCTACCTCGAGGACTTCGCGGCCATAGAGAAGGAATTCCCCAACTTCCACTTCCATCTGGCGCTTGACCGGCCGGATCCGGCGGCGGATGCGGCCAAGGTCAAGTACGTTGCAGGATTCGTCCACAACGTGATGTACGAGACCTATCTCAAGGACCACGAGGCTCCGGAGGACATCAAGTACTTCATGTGCGGTCCCCCGATGATGACAAAGTGCGTTTGCGACCTGCTCGACAGCCTCGGGGTGGCCCCAGAGAACATTCTGTTCGACAACTTCGGAGCATAAATGGGCAAGGTAGAGAACGCTCGCAAGGAATACCTCGAATGGTGCCGTTCCCTCGGGGTCGGCACCATAGGGGAATTGAACGCAATGCTGGAGGCAGGCAAGGGGGTTGACCTGATCAACCTCTGCGAGGCCAACCAGGAGCGCAAATATGCCGCCGTGGCCGACAGGATTCACTTCCTCCGCAAAAAAGTCAGGATAGTGATGATGTCGGGGCCGTCGTCGAGCGGCAAGACCTCAAGTTCCCTGAGAATCGCCCAGCAGGCCAGGGTCATCGGGCTCACTCCGAAAGTCATCGAATTGGACAACTATTTCATCGACAGGGACAAGACCCCGAAGGACGCGGACGGCAAATATGATTTCGAATGTCTTGAGGCAATGGACCTTGAGCTTCTCTCCTCCAATCTTCGCGACCTGCTCGACGGAAAGGACGTGCTGATACCCCGCTTCGACTTCCCCTCCGGAAAGAGCATCCGGAACGAAGCGTCCAGAAGGCTCAGGCTCTCGGACGGCGACGTCCTGTTCATGGAAGGCATCCACGCGCTCAACCCCAAACTCCTTGAAGGCATCGACGCGGAAAGGGTGATGAAGATTTACATCTCCTCCCTGTCAGCCTACTCCGGAGCCGAGGAAAACCACTATTCGACGGCGGACAAGAGGCTTCTCAGGCGCATAGTGCGCGACAGCAGGACCAGAGGCATCGACGCCGAATCGACCATCATCCAGTGGCCGTCCGTCAGGGACGGGGAGATCAAGCACATATTCCCCTTCGAAGAGAATGCGGACATAGTCTTCAACTCCGGGACCGTCTATGACGTTCCCCTACTCAAATACTATGCGGATCCACTCGTATTGGGCATCTCGGAGAGTTCTCCGGCCCACGGGAAAGCCGTCTGCTGGCCTACACCAGTCTTTTCAAGGCGCTGACACCCAAGGAGATCGCTTCCATCCCGCCGACCTCGATAATGCGGGAATTCATAGGAGGGCAGACTCTTTAGACCTCCTCGACCCTGTCCTCACGGACATACCAGACGTATCCCTTCACCACGCCGTATCCCATCCTACGGTAAAGGTCACAATACTCCTGTACCTGACGCCGGTAAGCCGGGTTGGCGGAGCCGAACTTGTAGTCTATGACAATGGCATTGTCCCCGGATATCACCACCCTGTCCGGCCTCTTCTCTACGGCGGAGGACGCTCCGGGCACTATCACCGGAGTCTC
>JAKSJZ010000038.1 GCA_024401995.1 Bacteroidales bacterium | reverse complement strand
GTCATCGACCTTTCCGATGCGCCCCACCTTCTGATTGCCGGTGCGACGAAGCAGGGCAAGTCCGTTGGGCTGAACGTCATAGTAAGTTCGCTGCTGTACTCCAAGCACCCTTCGGAGCTCAAGTTCGTGTTCGTGGACCCCAAGATGGTCGAGTTCTCGGCGTATTCCTCCCTGTTGAAGCATTATCTTGCGGTTCTGCCCGAAGCGGACAGCGAGGCCGACGAGAAGGATCGGGCGATAGTCAAGACCCCCAAGGATGCCGAGAGGACGCTCCGCAGCCTCTGTGTGGAGATGGATGAACGCTATGCGCTTATGAGCAAGGCCGGGGTTAACAAGATAACCCTTTACAACGACAAGTATCGCGACCATAAGCTCAACCCGGAGCACGGCCATAAGTTCCTGCCCTATCTGGTGGTGGTTGTGGATGAATATGCCGACCTCACGATGATGGTGGGCGGTACGGCGGAGACGCGCTCCGCGAGCAAGAGCATCACCGGTTCCATCATCCGTCTTGCGCAGAAGGGCCGTGCGGCCGGTCTTCACGTCATTCTGGCAACGCAGCGTCCGTCGGTTGATGTCATATCCGGTGTCATCAAGGGCAATTTCCCCTTGAGAATCGCTTTCCGCGTCGCATCGAGAGTGGATTCGATGACCATCCTCGACAGTCCCGGCGCCGAGAAGCTGATAGGCCGCGGCGATATGCTGCTGAGCGCCGGTATCGAGTCCGAGCGCATCCAGTGCGGATTTGTCAGCGGCGAGGAAGTGGAGGCTATAACGGGCTTCATAGGCCGTCAGCAGGGCTACGGCAAGTCATATTCCACCCCGTACTATCTTCCTGTCCCGCCCGAGGCGGACGGCAGTTCCTCCGGCGGCGAGGCCGGCGATATGAGCGATATCGATGATCGTTTTGTCGAGGCCGCCCGGCTTGTGGTAAGTACCCAGAAGGCATCCACGTCATTCCTGCAGACCAGGCTCTCGATGGGCTTCGCGAAGTCCTCAAGGGTTATGGCGCAGCTTGAAACCGCCGGTATAGTGGGAGCGCAGGATGGCGCGAAGCCGCGTCAGGTACTGGTTCCCGACCTGGATTCGCTCGAGGTAATATTGGGCTCGCTCACGAAATGAGACGCTTTCTTCTCATACTGTCGCTGTCCGTCCTGAGTTGCGGGATCTGCCTCGCGGCTGTCCCGAAGGAGTTCTCCGACCTTCTGGAGAAGTCCTGCGCCAACAGGGTGACGGTCGGCTATTCGTTTGTAATCGAACAGGATGGCGTGCCGTTGGAGGGCAGAGGCCTCCTGGTGGTGGAGGGGGAGTGTTATTCCATCTCCTCGGAGGAGATGGACGTAATGTGCGACGGTGTCACGCTCTGGATTGCCGACAAGTCGTCGCGTGAACTCTATATTGAGGATGCGCCCAGCGCATCCGAGTTCAGAAGCAATCCGGATGAGTATTTCGGTCTTTTCAAGGAATTGAAGGTGTTGTCTTCGGAGGTTTCGCCCGCGTCGAAATCCCTTGCGGGCTTCAGGTATCCGGTTGCGGAACTCGATTCATCCTGGTCGGTCAACGACCTCCGATAAATATCCTCCGTATGGAAGAACTCGTCGAAAAAGCAAGGAATTATGCCCTCGCGGCGTTGGGCGACCGGACGCGTTCGGACGGGACTCCGTTTATGGGCCACGTCGACAGCGTTGCGGCGATAGCGCGGGACGAGATAGGTCTCGGGCCGGAGAGCATAGCGGCGGTTTATCTCCACGAAGCGACAAGGGAACATCCCGATGCGGACGTATCCGGATTCCCTCCCGAGGTGGTCCGCATCGCCACCGGGTTGAATCATATCTCGAAAATCAGCCCGAAGGATACCAGGCTGGAGGCAGAGAAGTACAAGAAGCTGATAGTCAGCTATTCCAGTGATCCGAGGGTGACAGTTCTCAAGATTGCAGACCGTCTGGAGGTGATGAGGAGCCTGCCGATCTTTCCCAGGGGCCGGCGCGAGCAGAAGAATCTCGAGACCCTTCTCCTCTATATACCGCTGGCTCACCAGCTGGGACTTTACAATATAAAGAGCGAGCTCGAGGACATATATTTCAAGTATGCGGATCCGGAAAACTACAGGGCGATAACCAACAAATTGGCGGCCACCGCTTCCGACAGGGAGAAGCTGTCGCGTGAGTTCATAGAGCCTCTCAAGTCGAGGCTTGATGCGGAGGGGATAAAGTACAAGCTCAAGATACGGACCAAGACGGCGTATTCGATATTCCGCAAGATGACGGTGCAGGGAGTGCCGTTCGAAGGTGTCTTCGACGTGTTCGCCATCCGTTTCATAATAGACTGCGAGCCGGACCGCAAGGTGGAGCAGGACCTGTGCTGGAAGGTGTATTCGTATGTGACGGAGGAATATCTTCCCGACACTTCGAGGCTCAGGGACTGGCTGACGAATCCGAAGCCCAACGGCTATGAGAGCCTGCATATCACGGTGCACGGCAAGGACGGCGGTTTCCTGGAGGTACAGATACGCACCAGGCGTATGGACGAGATTGCTGAGAGCGGTCTTGCGTCGCACTGGTCCTACAAGGGCGTAAGGAGCGAGAAGACCCTGGATTCCTGGCTGTCGTCGGTGCGCTATGCACTGGAGCATCCCTCGCAGGTTACTGCCCAGGACATTGCGGCGGCGCCTGCCGACGAGGTCTTCGTATATACTCCGACAGGGGAGCTGAAGATACTCAGGGCCGGCTCCAGTGTGCTGGATTATGCGTTCTCGATTCATTCGGGCCTCGGTTGCAGGTGTATCGGGGCGCGTATCGACGGCAAGGTCGTCCCGATAAAGCACAGGCTCAAGACGGGAGATACCGTGGAAATCATCTCGTCCAGGACCCAGAGGCCGTCCAGGGACTGGCTGTCATTTGTGGTGAGTTCGAAGGCGAAGAGCCGTATCCGCAGGGAACTGGATGCCGACGAGCGCCGGAAGGCCGACGAAGGCCGGGAGATTCTCCAAAGACGTTTGAAGAACTGGAAGATGGAGTTCTCGAGGGCGCAGGAGACCGAACTATCGAAGAAGTTGAAGTTCACGGGACTGCTCCAGTTCTATGCCGCGATAGGCTCCGGCGAGTTGGACCCCAATACGGTCAAGGACTTCATCCTCGGATGGAGCGCGCCGTCGGAGAAGGTGCAGGTTCAGGGGGAGGCTCCTGCCAGACCTGTATTTTCCGGCTCCGGGGGCGATGACATTATGGTCATAAACGCCGGCCACGTGAAGGGGCTCGACTATCGTATGGCATCCTGCTGCCATCCGGTGTTCGGAGACGACGTGTTCGGATTTGTGACGAGGTCCGAAGGCATAAAGATTCACAGGATGTCCTGTCCCAATGCGGCCAGACTCATAGAGAAGTATCCTTACCGTATCCAGAAAGTGGTATGGCAGGACAGCAGTTCTTCGGGCGACTTCCTCTCGAACCTGACGGTCACGGCCGAGTCCGACGTGACGCCGCAGATTATGGAGGTAATTGGCCGTTTGAGAGTGTCATTGAGGTCTTTTTCAGTCAGCGACCGCATCCGTTCCGGGGAGATTGACTTCCAGATGAAGCTGCTCGTCCCCTCCAATTCGGAGTTGGACAAGGTCATATCGCTGTTCTCGCAGCTGAAGGGCGTCCTTCGCGTCAAGCGGCTGTAATTGGCGACAGGATTATGGAAAACCGTTATGCTCTTGTGACCGGGGCGAGTTCCGGTATCGGGTACGAATATGCCAGAGAGCTGGCTTCCCGTGGGTACAACCTGATTGTTGTCAGCAATGACGGGGAGGCCTTGACGGGGAAGGCGGAGACGCTGCGCAGCGATTTCGGAGTTGACGTATTTGATGTCGTGATGGATTTGGGGGTTCAGGATGCTGCGGGTGAGCTTTACAGGATGTGTGCCGGAAGGGGGTATGAGGTCGAGGTGCTTGTAAACAATGCCGGGGTTTACCACGACCGCGATTTTCTGGACGATTCCGAGGAGTTCAATTCACTTATTCTTAATCTGCACGTATATACGCCGGCTATGCTGGTTTATCATTTCGGGAAGGATATGGCCTCCCGGGGCAGGGGATATATCCTGAATATGAGCTCGGTCACCTCGGTCATCGACATACAGCGTATGGCGACTTATTCCTCCACCAAGGCTTTCCTGAAGAACTTTTCCAGATCCATACATCTCGAGTTGTCCGGTAGAGGTGTTAAAGTGACCTGTGTGCGCCCCGGGGCCGTGGCTACCGATCTTTATGACCTTAAGCCGGCCGCACTCAAGGTCGGGTTGGCGCTGGGGTATATAATGACCCCGGAGAAGCTGGCTCGCAAGGCTGTAAACGCCCTTTTCAAAGGCCGTCACCAAATCACGCCCGGTTTTTCGGCCAAACTGCTTTCGGCGCTTGTAAGGCTCATACCGACCTGCGCCTTGAAACTTGTCCGCAGGCTGAAGATATTCTAGAGGCTGGAGCAACCGTATTCGATGAACTTGTTCCGAAGTGCTATGTAATTTGTGTTGGGCACGATTCATTTCCAAAACTGTGCAGATATGCATAACTTCGGAAACAAAAAATCGCTTTTGCTCTTCGGCGAATTTCACAGGCTCACCTTGCAGGAGTCGCTGTTCCAGGCTTTCACCGTCAGGGTGGCGGCGGACGGCATATCTTCCGAAGCGGTCTCGATGACAATGCTGCGGCTTTCTCCGGGGAGCAGGGAGAAGAAGTTGTCGCTGTAGAAACTGGGCCTTACGGGCTTCCCTTTGCTGTCCTGAAGCTGTATCTGTGTGAAGAACGCAATGCCCCTGCCGGTATTGGAGACTTGCAGGGTGACATAGTGACGGCCGTCTGCGCTCGAACGGCGGATGCGGCTCCGCAGTGTGGTGGGCTTGAGCCTGTCCACGTCCTCGAAGCCGGAAGCGGCCGGTCCGGTGAGATTGGAGCAGTCGTTGTCGTAGGAGGGGCCGCCGTACTCGTCGGTGGACCTCCAATAGAAGGTCCCGGCCACTTCCCGTCCGCGTTCGTCCATAAGCCGGAGGCGTATGAAGTGAAGTCTGCTTATGTCCGAAGGGAACACCACCTTGAAGACGTCGTTTACGACACCGTCTTCGGGAATGTCCACCCCGGCCTCCCTGCTCCAGACTTCCCTTGAATCCGCATCATATCCTTCCGCCCTTACGCGGTATCCGCGGAAGGACCTGTAGTAGTCGTTATATACCGAAACGGTGTTCTTCAGGAAGTCGAACTGGGCGTGTAGAGGCTCCAGGGCATTCGCCGTATGGTACAGTGATGCGGTGGGCTCCAGAGTGTAATCCCACATACGGGCGCAGACCTGGGGCGCGGGGCAGTTGTGATACCAGAACAGGGTGCCGGAGGCATAGCGGTCGCCGTAGCCGTATTTGTTGTAGTTCCAGCACTCCCAGATGCTCTTGGAGTTCATCGCGCCGAGCATCTGGCCCTTGGCGGCGAACTCCTCTATGGATGAGGACGCGCCGTAATTGTCGGCAAGGGCCTTGTAAACGGTGCTCATCAGGTGGAAGCCGCCGCCGTCGCGGTAATCCCAAACCTCCCGGTTCATTGGCCAGAGATCCTTTTCGTCCATTATTTCCCGCAACGGCTCAACCGTGGGGATGGTGGGCGCGCCGTATTCGGGGTTGAATCCGTCGATGCGGCTGCCTCTTGCCGAAGCGGTGTTGTCATAGTGCTGCATCGGGTTCACCTGCTTGTAGGGGCTGCCGTCGTGGATGCCGTCAACCTCGCTTTGGCGCTGGTAGCCGCGGGTGCCGTCCGTTTCCTGCAGCAGGTCTGCGATGCGCGTCATCTCCGCCCCCTCGTTGGAGCACACGAAGTAGGCAAGGCTCGGATGGAGGCGTATGCGCTTGACAGTCGCTTCGACGTTGGCAAGATGCATCGGAGTGTCGTTGGGGAAACGCGTGTCTCCGGCCATCCAGAACTCCTGCCAGACCATAAGCCCCATCTCGTCGCAGAGCTGGTAAAAATAGTCGCTCTCCGCGATACCTCCTCCCCAGAGCCGTATGAGGTTGACTCCGCTCTGGCGGGTGTACCGCAACTCGGCGTATGTACGGGCATCGCTGCCGCGCAGCATGGCTTCGGGAATCCAGTTGGTGCCGCGGATGAATATCTTCCTGCCGTTCACGTAGAACTGGCGGGAACTGTCCGGCGTATTGCGGTCGCTGGAGATTTCACGTATGCCGAACCTGCCGGAGACGGTGCTGGAAAGCTTCCCGTCCTGATAGACCTCGAACCGCAGTTCGTACATATTCTGCTCTCCCTTGAAGACGGGCCACCAGAGGCGGGGGTCTCTGATGCGGAGTTGCGGAAACTCCTCCGGGGTGAATGTTATCTCCCTGGTCTGATACATATCCAAATCGACCGTGCGGCTGAACCCGATGCCTTCGCCGACTATCTCCCCCCTGACTTCATAACTCGCCCCGCGCTCCTTCAAGTTGGTGATTTCGACGCTTACGGTCTCTTCCGCAAGATTGTAATCCGGAGCGTTGAGCCTGGATTTGACAAAGGGGTGGCGCAGTACGGCCGGCCCCGTCGCGTAAAGGCTGACGCTCTTCCATATACCGGTATTGCGGTCGCGGATACCGTCGTTGAAGGTGAAATCCCAGCCGGCGCTCATCAGCATCGTGGTGCACAGGCCGATGTTGCCGTCGCCGCCGTTCTTCCATTCGCCAGGGGCTCCGTCCCAGCGTTTCGGCTTCTGCTTGCCCGGCATATCCGGCGGATAGCACCTCACCGCTATCGCATTGCGTCCTCCAACGTTGGCGAAATCGGTGATGTTGATACGGGCCTCCCTGAACATCCCGTTCATAAAGGTGAGCAGGTTGCCGTTGACCCAGACCTCGGCGCGGTAATTGATGCCGTCAAGCTGGAGCCATACGTACCGGCCTTCGAATTCCTCGGGTATGTCGAACTCCGTGCGGAACCAGGCGGTGTAGAAGTCGCGTCCCGCTATCGCCACATCCGGAATCAGGCCCTTCTCGAGCTTGTTGTTCAGGCCGTAGTAGGGCTCCGGGTATACTCCGTTGTGGACAAGGGTGTTCAGTACCGTGCCCGGGACGACGGCTTCCATCCAACCGTCCGCGGCATATCCGGCGACGGATATCTTCTCCGCCGGGTCGTGTATGTCCGCGGCCTTTGCCATCCGCCAGTCGAATCCGCCGCGGTGGGATATCCTGGAGTCCAGGTAGATGCTTGAGGAGTCGCGCGCGAGATTGGGCACCGGAGCGGTGCGTCCGCGCATATCACCGGGGAATGCGGCCGCGACGAGCGCGGTCAGGCCGGACAACAGGATGAGTATCAGTCGTTTCATATTGACAAACTTTCTCCCAATGTATGTTTTTCCCGGAACATTTCAAAGAAAGCCGGGACTCCTTGTTTTTATATCGTTCAAGTGCTATATTTGCACGGAAATGGTGAAAATTGTATCATAAGATGAAAAAGTCATTGTTTGTTTTATCTGCGCTGGCGGTCCTGGGGTTGCTGGCGGTGAACTGCGACAAGGGTGACGAGAAGAATTTCAGCGGAGTCCTTCCTGTTGTAGAGTACTTTATGTCTGACGGCAGTTGGACGGAAAAGAGAGCCGTTTCTCTCGGCTGGGAGACAAACGATACCGTTTGCATATGCGGAAGCAGGTATGTCGCCGTGCCCGATTCCCCCGATTCTCCAACGGCCCGCTTAATCGAGGCTGCAGGAGAGACTCCGGCCGCTTCGGCTGACGGATACTGGGAGGCATATTGTCCGGCATCCCTCGTTCAGGGACAGGCAGGCGCCGCTGTGCTGCCCTCCGTCCAGAAGTACGGGACATTGGCAGCCACCACGGCCTCTATGCCGTTTTATGCGGTGGGCAAGTCCAAGAAGCTTTATTTCGGGAGGCTTTGCGGATTATTCACGCTCAATCTGGTCGGCGCCGACAAGGTGGACAGCATCGAAGTTACCAGCCAGACAAAGAGCCTGTGCGGGAAGTTCCACGTCGGTGACGGCAATCTGGCGGTCATAGACGACGGCATCGGCAAGGTCGTCCTTGACTGCGGGGATGGAGTCCAGACAAGCATTACCGGGACCGACTTCCATATCGTTCTTCCGATGGGGACTTATGACGACCTTGTATTCCGCGTCGTTACGACCGACGGGATGGAGAGTGTCCTGGACGGGTTCGGCACGATAACCGTCTCCAAGGATGAAGCCCCCGTAAGGAGCCGGGTTCTGGTGGTGGATTCCGACGGCGACGGTGTTCCGGATAGTCTTGACCAGTGTCCGGATACGCCGGCCGAGGCGATAGGGACCGTCGATGAGAACGGCTGCCCTATAGACAGTGACGGCGACGGTGTGGCTGATTATCTTGACCAGTGCCCGGGTACGCCGGCTGAGGCGATAGGTAAAGTCGATGTTAGGGGCTGCCCGACGGATATTGACGGCGACGGAGTCTATGATTATGAGGACTTTTGTCCTCAAGAGCCCGGAATCAAGGAAAACAAGGGCTGTCCTGCAGTCAAGTAGTTGATGAGAAGATTTCTGCGGGCGCTGTTGCTGTGCGCTGTGCTGGCGTCCTGCTCGGAATCGCACGTTTTCACTGTAAAAGGATCTCTCATCAGGTCCTTTTATGGTGATGGGATATATCTCTGCGACTTCTTCAGCCGCGATACGCTGGCGGTCGGCCGGTTCACGGACAGCACGTCTTTCTTTATCGGGGGCAGCGTCCCCGCGACTACGGCAGTATATCTGAAAAGCGCGTCACGTCGCACCAGCACCGCGTTTGTGCTCGAACCCGGCGACATTGAAGTACGTCAGGTCAACGACACCCTGTTTCTGGTATCGGGCACCCCGCTGAATGACGAGTATCTGCAGTTTATGGGGCGTACCCAGTTCCAGCCGGGGGACAGCGTCGATGCCAGTATCAGGGAATTGGTGCTTGAACATCAGGGAGATGCCCTCGGGAGGATGTTGTGGAGAGGACTGGCATATAGCCTGGACGCGCAGGAATACGTTGATTTTTATGAACTTCTGAGCGAAGAGATGAAGAGCGACTCGCTGTACGTCAGGTTGTATGAGCGGTCGCAGCGCCAGCTGTTGTCTCTGGGGGCGATGTTTTCCGAGATTGCCGGCAAGGTTGACGGCCGCAGTGCAAGGCTGTCCGATTATGCAGGCAGGGGTTCCTGGGTGCTGCTGCATTTCTGGGCTCCTTGGTGCAAGGATTGTGCGGCCGAGATGCCGGCGCTCCGAGAACTCTACGATTCGCTGTCCCGCGCTGGGGTCAGGTTCGTAGGGGTTGCAGGCAATGATGATTCCGAATCGGTTGCGCGTGCAATAACGCGCCACGGCATTGTCTGGCCGGTGATTACGGATACCAACGGCCGTGAGTCCTATTCCTACGGCATAGTGACAATTCCTACGTATGTCCTGATAAACCCCGAAGGGGTCATTGTGGATCGGACCACCGCTTGCTCCAATCTTCCCGCCCGCATCCGCGAGGCAATGAGCCGGTAGTGGCGGTCAACTCTGATTCTTTATAAATCTTGAGCCAAAGCGTGTGCAATTTTTATTTTTTCTTGTGAACCGGCTGTACTTAGTCTCAAGAGTGGTAAACCAATCGATTTGAGAATTGCGTCTTTCATAATATCGCGTTGCCCTTGTCTAGAGTCGCTTCTGTGGTATTGTGTCCCATCTACCTCTATCGCAAGTTTCGCTTTATGGGTTAATGTGTTGTAAATCAAAAAATCCACATGTGTCCAAGGGTGTGTGGCATATGCTCTTTGCTCGGGAGTTAGTTCCGAAGATGATGTTATCAGATGGTGCAGAGGGTAGTGCATCAATAAACCTCGGTTTGTAAAGCCCTGCTCTTTGATGACATCACGTATGGCCCAATAGGCTAGGCTCTCTGAGTCATATTCGGATATCCTCCTGTGCTTTCTGAAGAATTTGGCGAGTTCTTGTGTGTGCGATTCATATAATAAATCGAAAATGGAAGATATGCTACTTTGCTCCCTATTACCTTGATAATACTCGATGTAATCAATTAAATCGCGAATGTGTGAATCCGGTTGTTCGTTACCTGAGACCACAAGAATAAATTGTTTTTTGGCTCGCGATACGGCAACGTTCAGTAAATGTGGGTCATCCGTGAATTCTTGAATCTGATTATCCACAGTGGATAGGATGATGACATCATTTTCACGCCCTTGGAACTTATGAACGGTGGCGGAAGGGTAGTCCCTCCCTATAGCTTTTATTGCATTTTGAATGGCATCCACTTGATTGTTATAGGGTGCAATGATTCCGATGTCAGAAAAATTTTTTTCCAATGTGGGCAATATCTCCTGTGTGATGGTCTCAACTTGCCTCAAATTTATTGATCCTCTGGCATGGTTTCCCTTTGTCGTTCGGATTACTCTCACGGGGAGGAAATCACTACTGCTTTCCTTCATCGGTATCAACTTCCCATCATAGAAGTGTTTGCTGCAGAATCCAATAATTAGGGGATCACACCGATAATGCTCCCGTAAAAGAATCTGCGGGGCGGAAGGGAACAAGTTGCAAATAGAAGATAGAAAGCTATTAGTTGAATAGCGGTATGCTTCAGGAATGTTGTATTTTTTAAAAATTGAATCAGTTATTTCCAGTGTGTGACTTTCCACAACATTGGGCAATTGCTTTAAATCACCGACAATTACAACATTGTCGCTGCAACTCAATGCTAATGCGCCAGTGGCGACATCAACTTGGGATGCTTCGTCTATTATTAAATAATCAAATTTTTTAGACTGGCAAATGTTGGATGTGGACGAAAAAGTTGTGCTCAGGACAATTGGATATTCATTTAAGAAGCTTGTGGGTTTCTGATATATTTCATCAGATGAGAAAATCACCCGGGCTTTTCTATAATCATAGATTCTAGATAAATGATCCTTTAGTACATTAATGGAAAGTTCTTGCAACCTGACGTGCTTACCCTCTGCTCCGGACACATAATTATTAAGATACTCGCATTTTTTCTCCAGTTCGGAAATTTTCGCAGTGATAAGTAAATACTGAAGTTTGTCCGGAATCATATCAGTATTTGGAATCCCGTTGCATCGCAGCCTGAATTTTGTCCACCAACTGACTCGCTGTTTAAGTTCAAAATCGTGATTAACTAGAAGAAAGAACTTTTCAAGTTTGTTTGTGGAAAAATGCTTTTTCGATTCGACTGACTGGGGAAATTGGGAGGCCTGCCGTTTGTACTCTCTTAACTGCTCGGAGTATGTGGCAAATTTTTCCTCATACTCGAATAATTTTTGTATGTCGTTCGACAGCGTAATAGCCTCTTGGCGTATGGCTTCAATATTCTCCTGTTTCCAAGAAGACATATCAGGAAATAGCCCGGTTTGTGCGTCAATGAACGTTGTTTTGTTGCTTGCCCGACCAAGTTGAGCGCACAAAAAATCAAGCCCGTCGAATTTGAGTTTATCCTTTATGTTTTCAACAGCAGAATTATTATTGGATACAATCTGCATTGTTTTGCCTTCCAATAGCAGATTCGCCATAATGTTGAGGATGGTTTGTGTCTTCCCGGTTCCTGGGGGCCCTTGAATAATGCTCAAATTATTTTCCAAAGCGTTTTTAACAGCCTTGTATTGGCTTCTGTTACAGCCGAAAGGAAATATCGGCTTGCTTGATTTGTGATGTGCCTCTTTATGTGTTGCCACATTCAGATATGCTTCTAAAAGGGAATCTTTGGTAACGAATTCGACTCTGGCATATTTATCAGCAAGGCTGATGTTGTTGTCATTATCAATTGGAATGACATTATATTTCGCGACCTCTTTTAGATATTCCCAGACGTTTTCTGATTCCAGATTATCTATATGCTCTTCGATTGACAGGTATTCGGAGGGATAGCTTTTGCCGATTCCGTTCTCAAAGATTATCCTATAGGCATTATGTTCTCTGCCCTCAAATACCCGGACACCAAGCACTTTGAAAAACATTTCTCCATCGGACTTGCGTTTTACACGGAATGGAGGCTCCAACTGCCGGACAAATTTCAGCACATCAACGTTCGTGGGTTTGTAGTATAAGTAGTGCTCGCTCCTATCAAATCGTACATAATATTTCCCTCGCCCCTTGTCAAAACCAAAGGATTTGATATCGTCACGAAGTTTAAATCCTCCGGACTTCCCCCTTAAATATATTAGTTGCTTTGTATTAGGCATATTTATTTTTTGGATTCCAAATATAGTAAAAATACCTCATCAAGGTGATGTTGGGACACTGTCCCATAGCTGGGAGATTCTTATGGCGGGATTCGGATGGATGATGATAATATTCTCTCTCAAACAGTCCGGTTATTGTCATTGTGGAAGATTCTTCAACGGTGTTTGCTTTGACGGGAAAACTAAGAACGAAAAATATGTGGGTCTTCTTCCCGTTGGCCCTTTTTAGCTTCCGGTATTCACGATATGTGAACTTTGCCGGGTGGAATCAGTGAGACCGGGCTTGTCTTTTGCGGTTGGCGAGGGCCTTCTGGTATTCGCGGGCGTTGCGGCTATGCTCGGCGAAGGTGCGGGCGAACCTGTGGCGGCCGTTGAAGGCGGGGTCGGCGCAGAAGAAAAGGGTGCCGCCTCCGAGGTCGGGGTTGAGTACTGCCGTCAGGGCCTCTTTTGAAGGGCTGCAAATCGGTCCGGGAGGGAGTCCCGTATGGATATAGGTGTTGTACGGCGACTTGACCTGAAGGTGCTTGTTGAGAATTCTGGAGGGTTTGTAGTCGAAGCAGTATGCAACCGTAGGGCAGGCCTGGAGTTTCATGCCGCGCTTCAGCCGGTTGAGGTACACCCCGGCTATCTTGGGCATATCCTCCGCAATCCGGGTTTCTCCGGTCACTATCGACGCCAGGGTCGTGACCTCCATCCGGGTG
>JAKSJZ010000037.1 GCA_024401995.1 Bacteroidales bacterium | reverse complement strand
TCCCCGCGCCCGCCGCTGCCTCGCGCCCGCCGCTTTGTCCCAGCGCCCGCATATGCCGCGCCCGCCGCTTCGCCCCGCGCGCCTTGTCCCAGCGCCCCTGCGGAGGCCCCGCCCCGCGTCCCATCCGGGTCAGGTTGGGCGGCTGGATCAAAAAGGGGCATTTCCAATCCAACAGGCCAAAATTTTCCGCGAGTTGGATCAAAAACCTGCGATTCCAATCCAGGAACTAAGGGAAAAGCATTGATACTGCTTCGGGCTGAATCTTGAGCAACCTGGTAATTTGCTTTTTGCTGGCATTATAGTCGTAATGCAGCATTTTGGCAAGGTCAATTTTGCTCTCGGAATTGAGTTCGGCGGGAATTCTGACCCCGTATTTTCTTTTGCAGGCGGAGAGCACGATGTCGTTCAGATCGTAATCGCTATAATAGATTTGTTCGCCAATCAATGTTGCGACGTCCTTTTGTGATTCGATGTTTTTTGAGACCTTGTAAAAATACTGGCGTGCGTCTGTGAAAAAATGTTCCGCTTCCTGGATGCTGCAATAGCACATAGGGGAAATGTATCCGTCAAGAACATATACATTCTCGTGCCGGTCCAGATAGTGGCTTTTTGTCAATGCGCGTTTCTCTGCTTGTTTGGCAAGTCTGCCTGATTCCCTGAACCTGGCCTTGACTTCCCTGTTGAAAAAGAATCGCCCGGCTCCCCATTCATAGGAGAAAACTGTTTCATTGGAGTTGACGAGCGGACCGTTTCTATGGATATATGCGATGACATTCCGGATATTCGCTAAACTTTCAATCTTGTGGAGTTTTGGCTTCATTCTCAGAATGTCTCCTCGGGAATCTTTCAAAAGCGGATGCATAGCCAATCTCCTTATAATCGTTCTGGCAAACAGCAGAACCGTCTCGTGCTCTCCGGCTGCAAGAAAATGCAAGTGATTGTCCATAATACAAAAAGTGAATAACTTCACTTTCGGGAGAAAAAGGCAAGCCAGAGCAACCACATTCATCGCAGCCTTGAATTCGGGGCCATTGCGGAACAACAGGGGGATGTTCTCCTGTGTACATACGTGGAAACAAATACCAGCCTCATTAAAACGAAGCCGGCAAATATCCTCCAAGACCAAATAATTGTTCTTTTCCATAGTTTAAGGGTTCAATAGGGCAATTATAGGGAATTTTTGTGAAATCTCCTCCGGAAACACGACCATCCGTCACGGTTTTCCCCTAAGCCTCCTGCCGTGCCATTCATCCGGGTCAGGTTGGGCGGCTGAATGTCGCGATATACAGGCATTTCGGCTTCGAGGTGGTAAGCGACGACTTCCTTCCGGGCACTCAGATGACCCATTGGGGAATGGTGAAGAGGTAGTATGCGGCGGTGGGTATAAGGTGAAGTAAAAAAAATTCAGTAATTTTGCGTGAAAATCAAAAAAGAACGATTATGAAAAAGTTTCTTATGGCGGCAGCCCTGCTGCTGATGTGTGCGGGGGCCGTTTGCTCGGCGCAAATCAAGGATGGCGTGGAGCTTTCAGTCCGTGGCGGCAGTATCTATGCCGATGGGCAGAAGATGACCAAGGACGAACTTGCCGGCCTCGAAGGATTTGATTTCAGAACTTACAGGAGAGGACGCAGTCAGTATGTGACAGGATTGACTCTTGTTTGCGTGGGAGTTGTTCCCGCGACGCTTTCCGGAGTTCTGGTTGGAGCGATTGTGTCGGCGACCAAGAAGGGTGCCGAGGGGATTATCCCCGGTTTGCACGAAGGCGTCCTGCTGGTGATGACGGGCGCGGCGACGGTCGCGCTGGAAACGGCGGGAATCCCGATGCTCTGCATAGGAAAGAAAAAAATCAAGAAAGTGGCGGGAGCCTATAACAGCACAGCCGGCCTCAACGCTGCAGGGGGCGTGCAGGTTACCTGCGTGCCGTCGCTCGAGTGCGTGCCTGTGGGTGGAAGCCTGCAGCCTAGCGCCGGCTTGACCCTGGCCGTCAGGTTCTGACGGGGTCGGAGCGGAAGGAATTGTAGAACAACCAATCAAACAAAAATATTATGGCAAACAAGTATGAAGGCACCCAGACCGGTAAAAATCTGGAAGCGGCGTTCGCCGGAGAGTCACAGGCACGCAACAAGTACACATATTTCGCGAGCAAGGCCAGAAAGGAGGGCTTCGAGCAGATAGCCGCCCTCTTCGAGGAGACCGCGAACAATGAGAAGGAGCACGCGAAGCTCTGGTTCAAGGAACTCGGTGGCATCGGCACCACCGCCGACAATCTTGCCGCCGCAGCCGACGGCGAAAACTATGAGTGGACCGATATGTATGAGGGGTTTGCCAAGACGGCCGAGAAGGAAGGTTTCCCCGAACTCGCCAAGCGTTTCCGCGGTGTGGCGGCCATCGAGAAAAGGCACGAGGAGAGGTATCGCGCCCTTCTCAACAACGTGAAGACCTCGAAGGTGTTCGAGAAATCAGAGGTAAAAGTATGGGAGTGCCGCAACTGCGGACATATCGTCGTCGGCACGAAGGCTCCCGACGTCTGCCCTGTCTGCGCACACCCCCAGGCTTACTTCGAGGTCCACAAGGAGAACTACTAGTCCCCCTGTCAGATTATTGAGTTCAGCAGTGGCAGTTTGCCCTCGTCAATGAGGTGGAGTATCAACTCCCCGAAGAGGGTATTCTGCCACGCAAACCAGTCGCGTGTATAGTGCGAGGGGTCTTCCACGCTGAAGGCCTCGTGCATGAAGCCCGTGCCGGCGTCCGTTGTGAGGAGCTGGCAGATGCAGTCCCTTATCTCTTCGTCCGAATCGGAGGTGAAGGCGCGCATCATTATGCTCATAGGCCATATATACCCCGGCCCGATATGGGGGCCGCCGATGCCCGCTCCGGCAGGGCCTTCGAACCTGTAGGGGTTGGAGGCGCTCAGGACGAAGTTGCGGGTGTTGCGGTAGATGGCGTCCGACTTGTCGATGTCGCCGAGGTAGGCCATCGCCAGCAGCGAGGGCACGTTGGAGTCGTCCATAAGAAGGGCGTTGCCGAAGCCGTCGACCTCATAAGCGAAAATCTTGCCGAACTGCGGGTGGTTGACCACTGCATACTTGTAGAGGGCCTCTTCCACTTCCTTCGCCAGAGCAAGACATTCCGAAGCCATATCGTCCCTGCCGTTGACTCCCGACAGAATCTCAGCCGCCTTGCGCAGCGAGGTGACCGCGAAGAAGTTGGACGGAACCAGGAAATCCAGTACCGTCGCATCGTCCGACGGACGGAAAGAGGACACTATGAGCCCCACCGGGTTGACGGGGTTGCCGTATCCGTAGTTGCACTTCATGTCGTACTGCCTGTCGCAGGAGCGGGTGAAGTAATAGGGGCCCTTCCCTTCCTTGCGCTGCTGTTCCTTGAGGGTCTTCAGCACGTTGGTCATAGCCTCTATCCATCTGGAGTCGAATACTGAATCGTCGCCTGTTGCCTTCCAGTAGGCATAGGCGAGACGGATGGGGTAACAGTGGGAGTCGATCTCCCATTTGCGTTCGTGCAGCTCCGGCTTCATCTCGGTATTGTCGCTCACCCATTCGGAACCGGTCGGTCCGTAGTTGAATGCATTGGCATAGGGGTCTATGCACAGGCATTTGAACTGACGGCGGATTGTACCCTCGATCATTGCGCGGATATGCTCGTCGTCGCAGAAGCGCAGGTACGGCCATACCTGTGCGCCGCTGTCGCGGAGCCACATCGCGTGAATGTCGCCCGTATAGACGAACGTGTCGGGATGGCCCTCGCCGTCGTCCTCATAGAAGTGGACGGTCGTGTCGAGGGTGTTGGGAAAGCAGTTGGCGAACATCCAGCCGAGGCGGCTGTTGGTGAGTAGGCCGTTCACTTCCTCAATCTTGTTCTCTATGACTTCGCTTTGGAAGAGCCTGTCGGCTACTGCCGGGCGCTGGCATACGTATTCGTCCGGCTCGTCGGCGCAGTACCAGAGGCTGTGGGCAGTCCCCATAACGAAGCGCAATTCGCCGCCGGCCATAATGTCGGCATAGTCGATATAGGGCTTCGTGTAGGGCTTCCCGTTGAGGAATACGCGCTGGATATAACGATTGGTGTCCGAGTTGTTCTCAGCCACTACCTTGAAGGTCTTGCCGCCGAGGTCCAGCGCCACCTCGTCGAAGAGGGGAGAGCCGAAGAAATACCTTCCCCCGGCCGGTTCCACCTGGTAGAATCCCATAGACGAAAGTATGTACCAGGCGCTCATCTGACCTACGTCCTCGTTGCCGGAGAGTCCGTCGGGGGCTGTGGTGTACTGTTCGGAGCAAACCTTGCGTACCAGGTCGGCGGTCTTCCAGGGCTGTCCGGCCAAGGTGTAGAAGTAGATGATATGGTGGCTGGGCTCATTGCCGTGGGCATACTGGCCGATAAGACCGGAGATGTCGGGCGATACGTTCTCGCCTTCGATTTCCTCCTTCGCGGAGAACAGACGGTCAAGATTTGCCGTCAGGGCGTCGCGTGCGAGCAGTTTGCGGTCGGTATGGGTGCCGAATTCGCCCGTGGCGGCAAAGCATTCCGCCAGTCCCTTGAAATCGTGAGGTACGAGCCAGGTGTACTGCCAGGCATTGCCTTCGCAGTAGTCATTGGCGCGATGGTCGGCCTTGAAGGGGTTGAACGGCTCGCGGAAACGGCCTTTGCTGTCCTTGCCGCGCATAAAGCCGGTGGAAGGGTCGAAATAGTTGCGGTAGGAGTGGCTTCGGTTGAGGAAATAGGCGGCATCTTCCGTCTTCCCCAGCTTCTCGGCGGCCCGGGCTACGGCCCAGTCGGCTATGGCATATTCCATATCGTAGGCAATCGATTCGTTGAAGAGGTCGAAGGGGATGTATCCGTATTTCATACGGAGGTCCTGTCCGCGGTCCGGGCGCATCGCCGACTCCTTGAGGGCCGTGTAGGCCTTCTCGACGTCAAAGCCGTCGAAGCCCTTGAGGATGGCGTCGGCCACGACCGGAAGGCCCGGATTGCCCACCATACAGTCTGTCTCGCAGCCCATAAGATGCCATACCGGGAGTTTGCCCTGCTTGTCGAAGATGTCGAGGAAGGTGTTTATGATATCATTCTCCTTCTCCTTGTGGAGAATCGTGAAGAGGGGCATCTGTGCGCGGTAGGTATCCCACAGCGAGAGGGTGGTGTAGCGGTTGGGCTCACCGTTGTCGCAGAACAGGGAAGGCGCTACCATCGAGTGGTACAGAGCCGTGTAGAAAGTTGTCTTCGCGTCCTTGTCGCCGGTGGTTATCTTCACCTTTCCGAGTTCGCGGTTCCAGGAGTCGCGGGCGGCATCCCTCACGGCTTTGAAGTCCCATCCGGGGAGCTCCGCAGCTATGTTCCCGTCCGCACCCTCCACGGAAGAAGGCGAGATGGATATCTTAACCATCACTTCTTCTGCGTTGAAAGAGTATTTCCAGTGGTTGTCGGCCACCTTCTCCGAGCTGACGAAGTCCTTGTCGAATTCGATGCTGAACCACAGCTTCTGATCGTCGGCCCAGCCCTTGGAGTGGCGGAAGCCCTTTACGGAACGAGTCCCCTCCACGGCGGCATCGGCAAGGACGGTCTTGTCCCAGCATCCCCCGTTCTCGAGATCGAGCACAACCGACTTCTCGGGCGCTCCGGCAGGGAAGGTGAGCCTGTAGAGGGCTACGCGGGCCGTGGCGGTAACCTCCGTCGTCACTCCGCTGCGGAGCAGCTTCACGCTGTAGTAGCCCGGCTCGGAGACCTCGGTGGTCCTGTCGGCCTTGTCGGCCTGACCTTCGCGGGTCCAGTCGGCGGGCTCTGCGGTTACGGGCAGGATGGTGACGTCGAACAGGTCGCCGATACCGGTGCCGTTGAGGTGGGTCTGTGAGAATCCCACGACGGTGGAGTCGCTCAGATGGTAGCCGGAGCACCAGTCCCATCCCTGAGGGACGCTGGTGGGGCCGGCCTGCACCGCACCGAAGGGTACGCTGGCGCCGACGAACACGTGTCCGTGACCGCCGGTACCTATCGAGGTGTCAACGAAGGCGGTATAATCGGGGGTTGCCGTGCAGGCTGCAACCAGCGCGGCGGTCAAAGTCAAAAGGCTTCTTCTCATTGTTACAAATTGTGTTTTTTGGTGAAATCGATAATCTCGTCAATGTATCCGAATGCAAGCCCCACCACCGTGTCGGCGCAGCCGTAGTAGAGGGCGAGCCTGCCCGTGTCGGGGTCGTGGAGCGTGGCGCAGGGGAAGCATACGTTGGGCACGTCCCCGGTGCATTCGTAAATCGTCTCCGGGTGGAGAAGGTAGGGGCCCGTGCGGGCGATGACCTTCCACGGGCTGTCAAGGTCCAGCAGGGCTGCTCCGAAGGAGTAGTTGTATCCCTGGCAGGTATGGTGGACGCCGTGATAGAACAGCAGCCACCCGTCCTTCGTCTCGATAGGAACGGGGCCGGCTCCCACCTTGCAGCATTGCCAGGCGCTCTTCTCGAACTCCGACGGGCCCATCACAAAACGGTGGTGACCCCAGAATTCCAGGTCGGGGGATTCGGAGTAGAAGATATCGCCGAACGGTGTATGGCCGGTATCGCTGGGACGTGACAGAAGGGCGTACTTGCCGCCGATTCTGCGCGGGAAGAGCACTCCGTTGCGATTGTAGGGTATAAGGGCGTTCTCAAGCTGGTGGAAGCGCTTGAAATCGGTGGTCCATGCTATGCCTATGGTCGGGCCGTGATAGCCGTTGCACCAGGTGACGTAGTATTTGTCCTCAATCCTGCATACGCGGGGGTCGTAACCATAGACCCAGGTACCTATCTCCTTGTCGTCACATTCGAACCGGAGGGGCTTCGGACTGATTGTCCAGTGGAGCCCGTCCTTGGAGAATCCGGTGTGCAGCGTCATTCTTATGTTGGTGTCGTCCACTCTGAACACGCCCGCGAACCCGTCTTCGAACGGCACTACGGCCGAGTTGAAGATACTGTTCGAGTCGGGCAGAAAATTGCGGGGGATGACAGGGTTGGCGCTGTAGCGCCACATAGGGGCATCGGAGCCATCGGGACGGTCCTCCCAGGGAATGTTTCTCTTCATATCCATATTATCTTGCAGGGGCATAATCGTGCGCTTCGAGGTAGGCCTTGAGCCTGTCGAGTCCTTCCTCGTCCGGTCCGTCGAAGAAGGAGATGCCGCTCGCGCCGTTGTCATAGGCTGCATCGAGCGCTTTCTCGAAGTCCTCCCCCTTGATGTCGGGGAACATAAGGCCGGCATAGATGTCGGCGTGGCCCTGAACGGCCTTGACGCTCTCCTTGACCGACTTTCCTATCCACTCCGGCCCCTCGTAATAGAATCCGTTGTAAATCATAGGGAAGTATGCCTTCAGAGGCCAGTTGCCCCAGTCCTGACGCACCATCTTGCGGGCCATCGAGGGCCCGGGGAAGACGGCGGCGGAGAGGAACTTGCCGTCATCCGCGAGGGTCTTGTGGATTTTCTCCACAACCGTCGTTATGGCGTCAAGCCTGAAGTTTATCCAGGACTGGTTCTCCTGGGGGTATTTCAACTCCAGAGGGTCCTGCCCTGTCTGCTCCTTGAACTTTGCGCGGCAAAGGTCACAGTAGCAGTAGTCGTATTCGGGCAGTTCGCTGGTCTGTTCGATATTGTAGTTCTTCCACAGCGACACGGGCAGGATGACGTCCGGATAGCGGACGTAATCCAGATGCATACCGTCCACGTATTTGAGACGCGCACATTTCAGGTAGTCCTCCGCCAGGTATTCGGCGACTTCCGGGTGGCTCGGGCAGAGGAAGCGGTAATAGTCCACGTAAGCGGGCTTGTCAGAGGTGGATTCGCCGTTGCGGTTGACCGCAAACCATTCGGGATGTGACTCGAGCAGTTCGGCGCGGTTCATCGTCCACTTCCAGTAGTGGGCTTCGAGGCCGGCTTCCTTGCATAGGCGGAAGACGCGCTCGTCATAGCCCTCGAAAAGGATGGCGCAGATTCCGCACCCGTATGCCTTCTTGAAGTGTGCGGCATACTGTTCGTCGCTCCATTCCTTTCTGATTCTTTCCCACATCCAGTTCTTCACGATTTTGGCGTGGGGGAGTTCGGGGATGAAGGACCCTTCGCAGAAACGCAGGTATCCCCACATCGAGGGCACGTGGATATCGACCTTGCCTGTCGGCGACCATACCCAGTTCTCCTCTGGGCCTTCCGGCTTGAGCCATTCGACTCTGGAGAAGTTGACGCGCCACACCTTGTTGAGCCTGGGGTCGCGGAACTCCCTTGTGAGGGCGTCGAAAGGTATCGCCATCTCGACATACCAGGCGTTGTCCCTGTCGCCGGCGCGGTTGAGCGTACCGTCAACGGAGGTGGCTATCTGCAACCCCTTGCAGTCCCAGTTCATAATGAACACTCCGCCTTCGCTGTACGGCTTCTCCATCATAAGGTCCATCACCGTGCCGAGCACGTTGTTCTCCAGCTCATAGTAGAGCTTTCCGTCGCAGTACGGGTCGAGAAAGACCTCGAAGTCATTGTCCTTGTAGATGATGGAGTCGTGCTCCTTGAGCGAGCCCTTTACCTCTGTCTCCTTGATGGTGGCGCCGATATAAAGGTAGTCGTTGTCCCACAGCATCTTCACCGTTGTGGGCATTGTCGGGGCGGGATAACCCTCTCCGCGAATGTCGCGGAATTCCCGGCTTTCTGCCGCGCCCGCCCAGGCCTTCTCCGTCAGTTTGCCGTCGATTTTGATTCTGGCCGTCGTGCGGTAGGCGTCATAGACCGGCAGGGATTGTCCCGCAAACAGGCCCAGAGGCAGCAGCGATAGAACCAGCAGTGCAAATATCCTCTTCATATTCCTATTGTTTGTTGAAGCTTAAAACTTTTCCGTCCTTGTCAACCAGCTGCAGGGGACTGTCGAACTCGAGCGCCAGCACCGTCATCTTTTCGTCCGCTATTTCTGCGGGTACGTTGATGTAGTATGCCGCGGGCAGTCCGTTCCAGATGTTCTCGTCAAGAAGTTTCCAGTCCAGAGTCCTGTCCGTACCGACAACCCTCGCCTTCGTTATCCTCGACTTCAGGCCCTTGAGCTTCAGCAGCCCGTTGGAGGTGTATGGCATATAGACATACAGTATCGTCCCGTCCTCGTTAAGTGTCGTATATCCCTGGACATAGCCGTCGGGGATACCCGCCCGCGTGTCATATACGGCTTCCTCGTGGGCCTTTATCCACGAGCCGAGTTCCTTGAGCGCGTGTACGTCCTCCTCGGGGATGGAGCCGTCGGCGCGGGGGCCGATGTCGAGCAGCAGGTTCCCGCCCAGTGACAGGCAGTTCACGAACATATCAAGCAGTGTCTTGTCCGACTTGAAGTTGAGGTCTTTCTTGCGGAATCCCCAGGAGTCGTTGACTGTCATACAGGACTCCCACCATTTGTCGGAAGGCCTGAACACGGGGATGCCCTGCTCCGGGGTGGCATAGTCGCCGTGGCCCTGGATACGGGAGTTGAAGATCGTCTCCGGGTTGGTCTTGCGTATCATCGAAAGCAGCTCCGGAGCCCTCCAGTCGTCCGCCGTGAACTCCCAGTCGCCGTCGAACCAGAAGAGGTCGGGCTTGTATGCGGTGTTGATTTCATTCACCTGCGCGAAATTGAAGTCGCAGAATTTCTGCCAGCGCACGGGGTCTTCCTTGATGTTGTATCTGGTAGAATCCCTGAGTACGTTGGGATAGTCCTCGTGGGCCCAGTCTATGAGCGAGTAGTAAAGCCCGAGCTTGAGGTCTCCGGCCTTGCGGACCGCATCTACGAACGGGGTGAGGACATCGCGTTTCGCGGCGCAGGTCTTCACGGTGCTGCTCCTGCCGGCCTTCGTGTCCCACAGGGCCACTCCGTCGTGGTGCTTGGAGGTGAGGACCGTATAGCGCGCGCCACTCTCCTTTATGAGCTTGACCCACTCTTCGGGGTTGTAGTTTGCGGCGGTGAAATCATCCTTCTGTGCGAAATATCTGTCCATTCCGACATTCCTGTTGTGGAAGGACCAACTCTCGGACCAGTTGCCGTCCGAATAGATACCCCAGTGGATGAAGATTCCTAGCTTCGCGTGGGAGAACCAGTCCATACGGGCTTCCTTGTGGGCGGCCGACTCCACTTTCGGGAAGGTCGGAGGCACAAGCTCGAAGCCTGTGAGACGGATGGCCACGGGCTGGGTCCTGTCCACGGAACGGGGCAGCTGCACTTTTATGGAGCCGTCGGAGGATTTCGTCCAGCGAAGGGCGGCGCCGGTGCTTACCAGGGTCATCCTGGCCCCCTTGCCGGCCTTGAGTGCGTTGAACTTTATCGTAGAGGGTACGACGGGCTCGTCCTTGAGTCCGTAGATGGCGTAGTATTTCGAGCCGTCCTTGGCCGCGGTGAACCAGAGATTGCCGTCGTTATAGACGGGAGCCCTGCGGGTGGCATAGATTGCCTCCCCGTTCCTGTCGAGCCAGGCGCCGATTTTCGCGAGCGTATCCACTACAGCCTGCTCGATAAGTCCGGTGGGGTCGGGCCCTACGCCCAGAAGCAGGGAGCCTCCCTTTGCGGTTATCTCCGCAAGCGTTGATACGACGCGGGCCGCCGACTTGAACTTGGCGTTATTGGCGTAGCCCCAGGCGTGGCTGAGCGTCATACAACTCTCCCAGGGGCAGTCATAGGGCTCTGCCGGGACCATCTGCTCGGGGGTGCAGTAGTTCTCCCACTTGCCGCCCACGGTCCTGTCAACTATGAGCAGTCCGGGCTGCTTCTCCAGGGCCATATTGCCGATGCGGTCCATATCCACGTCCTCGCGGGAGCCGGTGGCGACCCAGCCGCCGTCGAGCCAGAGGATGTCCAGCTTGCCATAGTTGCTCATCAGCTCGTTTATCTGGTTGTATGTAAAGTCCTTGTAAGCCTGCCAACGCTCGGCGTATTTCTCGATGTCATAGTTGACGTGACGATCGGGGGTGGCATATTTGTCCCACCAGAAGTACTGGCAATGCCAGTCGGGCTTGGAGAAGTAGGCCCCCACCTTGAGCCCCCTGTCGCGGAGGGCGTTGAACACCTTCGCCGCCACGTCGGCTCTGGGGTCGTCCTTCAGCCCGTAGTGGGCTATCGAGAAATCGGTCTGCTTGGTGTCGAACATACAGAACCCGTCGTGGTGCTTGGTGGAGAAAATCATATATCCCGCACCGGACTTCTTGATGGCGTCGGCCCACTGGCCGGGGTCGAAGGCGGTGGGCTTGAAGGAATCGGCGAGCCCCCAGTACCACCTCTTGAAGGAATCATAGGTGTATTCGGGGCCGCGCTCTATCCAGTCCTCGTTGCAGATGGGCCAGGACTCGCATATGCCCGGCTGGCTGTAAAGTCCGAAATGGAATAGAACCCCGAACTTGAGGTCCTGCCAGTCGGAAAGATTCCGTACGACGGCGGGATCGGTCGGAGCCTGGTAATTCTCCTGGGCGGAGGCTCCCGTGGCGGATAGCGTAAAGGCGAGAGCTGCTGATAAGATCAATCGTTTCATTTCAGTTAGTCATTAGTGGTCCAAATATAAGAAAAAAGTGATTGAAACGGAAGAGGCCGGCTCCACTTTTGGAACCGGCCCCTTTGATGAAGTCCGCGCGGAGTTGCGTCCGCGGCAAACAATCGCGGTACGTACTATTCCGTCATCAGTTCGTTGAGTTCGATTTCGGCGCTGGGGATGGGCCAGAAAACCTTTTCGGGGTTGAATTCCCAATGCCTTGCCGTGCGCCAGACATTGAGATACGTCTCATCGAGAGGAAGACTGCTCTTCGGATAGATGGTGTTGACGTAATCCTCAAGGAATCCGCTCCTTACCAGGACTCTGCTGCGGAAAGGTTCGCAGGAGAACTCCTTCACGCGTTCCATATTGGTTGCGAGTACACTCAAATCGCTACGGAAGCCCATATTTGCTTTGAGCCTGTTATAGTAATCCACCGTAGTAGGAAATGCTACAGCGGATGTATTGAAGTCGCCGGGGTAACCGTCTTGAACTCGCTGTTTCCATCCATCCGGCGCCCATCCGGGGAATTTACAGGTGTTGCGCAGTATCGTGAGGTGGCCGCAGAAAGCAGACAAGTCATTGCCGACTTCGAGATTTCCGAAAGCCCTGTTGCGGATCTGGTTAATCCGCTCGAAGCCCTCGGCGTCATTCCCGGTTTTGAAACAGCATTCGGCATAATCGAGAATAACGTCGGCTAATCTCTTGAAGTAGATGATGGTGCGGTTGCTTTCTCCGACCCTGCCGGTTCGCCAGTACTTGGTGCTCCAGGCCGTTGTGGCATAAGTGTTGTGGGAGGAGGCGGAGTGGAAGGTGCTGTCCCTGCTGAGGTCTTCGCTGGTGTACGGGTGGATTGCCGCCAGCTTGTTATTATAATGCAGCCACTCGTCGTATCCTCCTTTCACGGAGCCGGAGAGAAACCACCTGTCATATCCCCCAAGCATACACAGGCAGCAGGAATTGCGTCTCTTGTCGAAACTGCCGGCAAACTCACCGTCCATATAGTTTTCCATATTGCAGAACCATTCCCAGGAGAGGGATATCATACCGTCTCCTCCGGCGCGGGGAGAGGCTGTGTGGACGGTCCAGTCGCGGCTGTCGATTACGGAAGCCCATATTGTCTCCTTGTTCCAGACGGCCTCGTAATCCCAAAGCGTGTTGAAGGACGGCATAAGTTCGTATGTGCCGCTTCTTAGCACTTCCTCAAGAAGTGATTTGGCAAGCGAATAGCAGTCATTGGCCTTGTCGGGGCACATAGCCGCCTTCCACATATATGTATCCGCAAGATAGGTCTTCGACATACCTTTCGTACATCTGCCGTAATCTCCGTTATATGGTATCCAGTCAAGATTTGGGGAGGCCTCGGTAAAATCCTGGATTATATGGTCGCACAATTCTTCAAAGGAGGCCTTCTGCTTGCCTGCGGTGCTGATGGAATTGTCTCCGACCTCAAGAAAGGGAACTTCACCGAAATTGGTGAGCAGGAAGTGATAGAAGAAACCTCTCAAGGCCTTTGCCTCCGAGGCAAGTGTTTTCTTCACTTCGTCCGAAATGGGGCTTTCGTCAGCGTCTGCAATTCCCGATATGAAGATGTTGGCCATACGGATAGCTTTGTAGGCGTGAGCCCATGCCTCCGCGATATCCTTGTTGTCCGTTGTATAGCTCAAATCGTTCCAGCATACGTCGGCACCGGTGGACTGGGCGTCGAGGGTGGCGCAGCAGGACAGCAGCATAGTCCTCCCCCATCCTTTGTCATCCGGGTTTACCATCGCATATATTGCGTTGAGCGCGTTCGTTGCAGTCTCCTCACTTGAAAAGACCTCCTCCACGGGGATAAGGTTGTCGGACCGCTTCACCTCGAGGATGTCCTCCGAGCAGGAGCATATGGAGAGAGCTGAAGCGCAGAGAATGAATGCGCTTAAATTCGAAAATTTCTTTTTCATGTCTCTTGTCATTTTAGAATGTGATGTTCAGACCTGCCATATATGTGCGGGGCCTTGCGTAACTGCCGAGGTCAACGGAGTTGAGAGCGGCGTTGCCGTTGAAGGTCTCGGGGTCGCCGCAGGTCTTGTACGGAGAGGCGAGGGCCACGTTCTGAACGGCAAGGTAGAGTCTCATACCGCTCATTTTAAGGGCTTTGAGAACCTTGTCTCCGAAGCTGTATCCGAGTTGTATGTCGCTCAGGCGGAAGTAGTCCGCTTTCTTGACCCAAAGGTCGCTCGCTTCGGTCCCGAGAGGCTCTCCGGTCTCGGTTATGGAGTGTACGGTCGCACAGGCGGTCGCATTCTTCAGAATGTTGTTGGGCGTGGTCTCGTCAAGGCAGAGATGACCCAGACGCAGTGCGGGGTAGGAGAGAAGGTCTCTGCCGGCGGCGCCGTAGCCGTATACGGTC
>JAKSJZ010000036.1 GCA_024401995.1 Bacteroidales bacterium | reverse complement strand
CGCAACCTCTCGCTTGCGACCGGGGCCGTCGTGAACGTCAGCGTCAAAGCCCAGTCCTCGCTGACGGGCTACTCCGAATTTTCTTCGGACGAAGTGCTGGTGACGGCACAGTGCGCCGCTTCGGGCTTCAACCTGATCAAACTGGAACACGCCTCCAAGACTGTGGTCGTCTATTTCGAGCCTGATGAACTGGAAGCGCTCGGCGACGGTATCTTCCGGGCCGACAGGCAGACCATCCTCTCGAAGACGGCCGATATATTCGGCGACGGGGTCACGGTCATATCGCTTATCGGTGATGATATCCGGTTCAGGTTTGCAAGCGAGCATTTCAAGAAGGTCCCGGTCAGTCCTGTGAGAGTATGCCATTTCCGCCCCCAGTACATCGAAAGTTCCGAGATGCTTTGCATTCCGGATTCGGTGGTTGTATATGCCGAGCCGCAGATGCTGGAGACCATCGAGGATGTGAAGACGGCGCTGATTTTCAAGAGTGACGTACATCGCTCGCTGAGAGGTGTGATTGCCCTGGAATGTCCCGAAGGCGCAAGGCTCGGCACGGGCAAGGTCAATTACGAGATGCAGGTGAGCCGCTACGTGGAGATCCCCGCCACGGTCAGTGTGGGGGTCAGGAATATCCCCCAGGACAGGAGCCTTATCGTGTTCCCGCCGGAGGTGAAGGTCGTTTACCGGTGCGTGTTCCCGCTTCTTGGAGATCCGGTCGACGGCTTGCAGTTCTATGTGGATTATGAGGATTACCGCAATTCGCTGACCGGTCTGTGCGTCGTCAAGTCTTCCGGCAGCGTGTCGGGGCTGATTGACTACAGAGTCGAGCCTCTGGCTTGCGATTGTGTCGAGAGGGTGGTGCAATGACGATACTTGTTACAGGACTGATAGGCTCCGGCAAGTCTCTGGTATGCAGGATGCTTCGGGACAGGGGCGCCGCCGTTTACGACTCCGACAGCCGTTGCAAGTCCCTTTACGGCTCCGTGCCCGGTCTTGAAGAAAGAATCAGGAAGGAGACCGGGCTGTCCATAGCGGGCCTGGGCGCCATATTCGGTGACGAGGCAAAGAGGACGGCAGTCCAGAACATAGTATATCCGGTCCTGAGGGATGACTTCATCAGATGGAGGGAGTCCTGCGGTGCGGACGTCGTGGTGTTCGAGTCGGCCACCGCTTCCGCAAGTCCCTTTTTCAGCGGCCTCTTCGACAAGGTGATGCTGGTGCGCGCCCCTTTCGGAAAGAGGTTGGAGAGGAATCCCCGGGCGGCGGAGCGCTCGCCCCTTCAGAGCGAGCCCGAGTCCGCGGACTGGATTGTGGACAATGACTCGACCGTCGAAGAACTGGAAAGGAAAATATCAACTTTAGGAATATTCGATTGAAAATGAAAACAGACCTTTCAAAAATCCTGTCGGTGTCCGGCCATCACGGACTCTATCGTTATGTCGCGCCCTCCCGCGGGGGAGTCATAGCCGAATCTCTCGCGGACAAGAGCCGGACGAATCTGGATTCGCGTTCCAGAATCACCACCCTTGCCGACATAGCGATTTTCACCTCGGAGGGGGAGATGAAGCTTGCGGAGGTGTTCCTTGCCGTGAAGAAGGCTCTGGCGGGGGCCGAAGCCCCGTCTTCGAAGGGAGACGAATCCGCAGTCAAGGCGCTGTTCAGGAAAGCCGTCCCCAACTATGACGAGGACAGGTTCTACGTGTCCCATATGCGCAAGGTGCTCGACTGGTATGCCGACCTTGCGAAGAACGCCTCCCTCGATTTCACGAAGGAGGATGAGGAGGAGAAAAAGTAGGGGAGGGGCTCAGTCCTTCACCCCGAACCGGTAGATGGAGGTGTGGGTGTATTTGCCGCCCGGCCTCAGCACCGTGTCGGGAAAACCTTCGTGGTTGATGCTGTCGGGATACTTCTGCGGCTCGAGCGACAGGGTCCCGTAGCTCTTTATCGTATTGCCGTACCTGTCGACGGTCTTGCCGTCGATGAAGAAATACCCGCTGTAAACCTGCAGGCCGGGCTGGTCGGTCAGGAGCTCGAGCGTGCGCCCGCTTTCCGGCTCGTACAGGGTGGCCGCCGTCTCGGGCACTCCGGCTCCCGTCTTGTCCAGCACGAAGTTGTGGTCGTAGCCGCTGCCGTAAACCATCTGGTCCTCGCTCCTGTCATCGACCCTCTCGCCGATTGCGTGCGGAGTCCTGAAGTCGCGTGCCGTACCCTCGACGCTGCGGATTTCCCCTGTCGGTATGAGGTCTTCTCCGATGGCCGTGCAGGCGGAGGCGTTGACGGTCAGGATATGGCCGCGCACGTCGCCGTTGCCGCTTCCCCGCAGGTTGAAGAACGAATGGTGGGTCATATTGACTATCGTGGGCTTGTCCGTCACGGCTTCGAAAACGATTTTGAGCGCTCCGTCTTCGGACAGGGTGTAGGTTGTCGCCAGCGTGACGTTGCCGGGGAATCCGTCCAGGCCGTCGGGGTGGACAAGGGTCATCCGTATGCTTCTGTCGTCCGCATCCACAATGTCCCATACCAGCATATCCACTCCCTTGAGCCCGCCGTGCAGGGTGTTCGGCCCGTTGTTTATGGGCAGGCGGTACTCGACCCCGTCGAGGGTGAACCTGCCCTTTGCTATGCGGTTCGCCACCGTGCCGGGGTTGGCGCCCAGAAAGCGTTCCCCCGTGTTGTGTACGTACCTGTCTATGTTCTCGTAGCCTACCACCACGTCGGCATATCTGCCGTTGCGGTCAGGGGCCCAGAAGCCCACGAGTCTGCCGCCGAAGTTGGTTATCTGGGCGGAGAATGCGCCCGCCTCGAGCGTATGGAGGGTAACGTCCTTGCCGTCTATGACGGTCTTGAAATTTTCAGCGGGGAGAAGGTCCGCCTTGCTGCGGTCGAATGATTTGCCGGTCATTGTCTATAAGTGTTTAAAGCATTTTCTTACGCTTGAAGAATACCCACGCGCCGGCGACTACCGCCACCATCAGCGCAAGGATTCCTATCCACGCCAGCGGGATGTCGGCGAACGGGAGCTCGACGTTCATTCCGTAGAAACTTGCGATGAGCGTTGCAGGCATCAGGAGCAGGGAGATGAAGGTGAAAATCTTCATGATTCTGTTCTGGTCGAGGTTGATGATTCCGACCACGGTGTCCTGCATGAATTCGAGTCTTTCGAAGGCGAAGTTGATATGGTTTATCAGCGACCCTATGTCCTGGAGTATGATTGTAAGGTCATCCTTGATGGAGGGATATTCCGCGCAGAGCTTGCTCTTCATTATGTTGGAGATGGTCCTCTGCTTGTCCACCACGTTCTCCCTCACGGTCATGGCGTTCTCCTGCAGTTGGTTGATGTCCAGGAGGAACTGCTCGTTTATGTCTTCCTGCTGGTTGATTCTCTTGCTGAACAGGGAGGCTTCCTTCGAGATGATTTCGACTATGTCGGCGTCCAGGTCAACCCTCTTGTCGATAAGTTCTATGAATATCGCAAAACCGTCGGCAAAGAGCTTGGGAAGGGCCTGAATCTTGTTCTGGAGTATGTCGAAGGACCGAAGCCTGTTCTCCCTGAGTGTGGTGAGGATGGTGCCGGAGAGTATGAACGACACCGGGTCCATCAGCATCTCGTCCCCGGCGGGGGACAGGAAGTTGGTGTTGGCGAAGATGGCGTTGTCGCTCTCGGTGAACCTCGACGAACTTTCGATTTCCTCGGCGGTCGCCCGGCTCTGCACCTCCGTCCCGAGGAAGTCCTCGGTAGCTCTTTTCTCGTCGCCCGTCGGGGAGACAAGATCTATCCAGAGCACATTTTCTTTGCCGATAGAGGCAAACTCCGTTTCGGTTTGGGCGACATTGATGCCGGTCCCGCTCCTGTAGAAAATCCTGATCATACCTTGCGTATATACAGGGGTTATACTTATGGCTGGCCGACATCACGGAGAAGCCGGCCAGCAAAGATAGAAAAAAATATTTTTTTCTGTCTTTCTAATGCAAAATTTCGAAATAGTATTTTTTGAGCCAGAATTCGAACAGGGGGTCGATTATCGAAGCTCCCTCTCCCGTGGCGGGGTTGCTGAATGTGATGATTTCCTTTTTGCAGAGCGCGTCCTTGAGCCGCTTGACGTTCGCCGACGAGTTCAGGCCGTAACGGTTGATGACCTCGGCGCTGCTGAATTTCGTGTGGCCTTCTGCTACCGCCTTGAGAAGCGACGTCTGGAATGTGGTGAGTCCGTTCACGGTGGAGGTGAAGGTCGGCTCGTGGATGGATATGAGCCTGAACAGCGAATCGGCGAGTATGGCTTCCGTCACATAGCCCCTCGCCAGTGAGTCGCAGATGGCGCAGAAGTGGTTGATGTACCAGAGGTTGCCCTTGAAATTCCTGAATATTCTGCGGGCCAGTTCGCGGTCTATCACCTTGCCTCCGGCCAGAAAGCCCCTGATGATGTGGTCTATTACCTCCTTCTCCTGCGGTTCGCTCAGGGCTATCCTGTCGGCAAGTCCCCAGAAACGCTTGTGGACTTCGAAGATGTCCTTCATCGAGTTGGCCGAAGATCCGGTGAATATGAACGAGAAGTTCTTCGCACCCTCGGCGCGCGCGGTGCGCAGGACGTTCTCGAAGGCCGGGAGAATGTCTTCGGCTTCGTCCGCAAGCATCACGTTCTGGAATTCGTCAAATATGACGATCGTCTTCTCCCCGGAGGCGGTGATGCGGCGCGGCAGATTGAGTATCGCCTCAAGGTCGCCGCGCTGCGGAGCAGAGCATACCTTGACCGGTTCCCCGGTGGCGGAATAATATTCGTTGTCGAAGGTGAAGACGGTCCCGGCCAGGTGCTCCCGGACAAGCGCGGCATACTCGTCAGGAGTGGAAGCCACGGCCCTGAATAGCGCGCCCCCGACCTTACGGCACAGGTCTTCCGCGGAACGTGCGTTGAGCAGCGGGACCTCTACGGTGCGGGTGTTCCTGCCGCGTACCCTGAGGGTGTAGAGCGCCTGCCGGATCACGGACGTCTTGCCCGTGCGCGCGCCGTCGGTGAAATAGGCATTGCCGCCCCCGTCTATCAACCCCGCCAGCACGTCGCTGTCGTGTTGACGGCAGATGAAGTGCTTGCCCGAGGCGAAAGAGGTGTAAATGAACGGATTGTCCACTGCTAACAAAATTGTTATGCAAATAATGCAATTATTTTGTCATTAAACAAATTTTTGTTATTTTTGCGGTCCGAAAAAGATAACCGTCGAGCAGGTTAAGGGCTGCGCGCGATATCGCAGACGCTTGCGGTTGGAACTTTAAATAAAGTTTGTACGATGTACGCAATCGTTGACATTGCAGGCCAGCAATTCAAAGTTGAGGCTGGTACAGAACTCTTTTGCAACCGTCTTGCCGCTGCGAAAGGTTCCGAAATCGAGTTCGACAAGGTGCTTCTTGTCGACAGTGAGGGCAAGGTTAAGGTGGGCGCCCCTTACGTGAAAGGCGCTGTCGTGAAGGCTACCGTGATCGATGACTCCGTCCGCGCCGACAAGATTCTTGTGTTCAAGAAGATTGCACACAAGGGCTTCCAGAAGTGCAACGGCCATCGTCAGAAGCTGAGCAGAATCAAAATCAACGAAATCGCTTAATCCCGGATCACTATGGCACACAAGAAAGGTCAATCAAGTTCGAAGAACGGTCGTGAGTCGCAAAGCAAACGTCTGGGACTCAAGAAATTCGGCGGTGAAAGAGTTAAGGCGGGCAATATCATAGTCCGTCAGAGGGGGACAGTCCACAATCCCGACACCAACGTCGGAATGGGCAAGGATCATACCCTTTACGCTCTTGTTGACGGTACCGTTAAGTTTACACGCAAGAGAAACGACAAATCCTTCGTTTCGGTCATACCTTTTGAGAACTGACTCGAAGGGATGGAATCATCGGGACTTACACTTCGGGACTGCGGGGTGTAGGTCCTTTTTCTTTAAGATAGAGTTATGCTTACACTTAAAATGCTCCGCGACAACCCGCAGCTGGTTGTAGAAAAGCTCAAGATCAAGAATTTTGACGCAAGACCCATTGTTGACAAGGTTCTGGAACTGGACGCGAAACGCCGCTCCATCCAGGCCCAGACGGATTCGCTCCTTGCCGAGCAGAAGCAGCTTGCCTCAGAGATAGGTGCGCTGATGAAGCAGGGGCTCCGCGACAAGGCCGAGCAGATAAAGATACGGGTAGCCGACCTCAAGGCCCGTTCCAGCCGTATGCTGGAAGACCTCGACGCCACCCAGAAGGACCTCGACGCCGAGATTGTCCTGATGCCGAACCTGCCCTGCAGCCTCATCAAGCCCGGCAAGGGGGCGGAGGACAACGAGGTCGTGAAGACGGGAGGCCCCGACGTGAAGCTTCCCGAAGGAGCAATGCCCCATTGGGATCTCGCAAAAAAGTATGACATCATCGACTTCGATCTCGGAGTGAAGATTACGGGGGCGGGCTTCCCCGTTTACAAGGGCAAGGGAGCGAGGCTCCAGAGGGCGCTTATAAACTTTTTCCTGGACAACAACACGGCGGCCGGGTACAGGGAGGTCGAGCCTCCCGTAATGGTGAATGCCGCCTCCGGCTTCGGTACGGGGCAGCTTCCCGACAAGGAGGCCCAGATGTACTATGCCGGGCTTGACGATTTCTATATGGTGCCCACGGCGGAGGTGCCCGTCACCAACATATATCGCGACGTTATCCTTCAGGATTCCGACTTCCCCCAGAAGCTTACGGCCTATACGCCCTGTTTCCGCCGCGAGGCCGGCTCTTACGGCAAGGACGTGCGCGGACTGAACCGTCTCCACCAGTTCGACAAGGTGGAGATCGTAAGGATAGAGAAGCCGGAGAACAGCTACGCCGCCCTGGACGAGATGGTCGCCCACGTGGAGTCGCTTGTGAACAAGCTGGGCTTGAAGTACAGGATACTCCGCCTCTGCGGAGGGGATATGTCCTTCACTTCCGCCATCACCTATGACTTCGAACTGTGGAGTGCGGCGCAGGAGCGCTGGCTTGAAATCAGCTCCGTCAGCAACTTCGAGTCATATCAGGCCAACAGGCTTCATCTGCGTTACCGCGATGCGGACGGGAAGATGCAGCTGGCCCATACCCTCAACGGTTCGTCGCTGGCCCTGCCCCGGGTTGTGGCCGCCCTGTTGGAGGACAACCAGACCCCCGAAGGCATAGTGATACCGGAAGTCCTTCGTCCTTACACCGGATTCGATATCATTGACTGAGGGCCGGGTCATATTGGGAATTGACCCCGGTACCAACCTGATGGGGTACGGAGTCGTGCGTGTCGGGGCCTGTTCCCGGCCGGAGTATGTCGATATGGGGGTGCTGGATCTCAGGAGGTTCAAGGATCCGTATGACAAGCTGCGCCAGATATTCGACTTCACGACCAACCTGTGCAGGAGTTACGGTCCGACGGACCTTGCCATCGAGTCTCCTTTCTACGGCAAGAACGCACAGGTGATATTCAAGCTCGGGCGTGCGCAGGGGGCCGCCATAGTTGCGGCCGAGGCGCAGGGGCTGGACGTATATGAATACGCCCCCAGAAAGGCGAAGATAGCCATCTGCGGCAACGGCGCCGCGTCGAAGGAGCAGGTATGCCTTATGGTCCAGAAGACGCTGGGGGTGAGAATCAACCCCGGACATCTTGACGCGACGGATGCGCTCGGCCTCGCGATGTGCCACTATTATCAGCTGACAAATCCGCTGCTCTCGTCGGGCGGAGGGACTTCGTCGTGGGAAAAGTTCGTCGCATCCAATCCCGACAGGGTTAAACCTTGACTTCGAAGATGCGTCATAACATAGTTATGGATATTTTTTCACGAATGTCATTTTCGGTCGCCGCGGCCCTGTTTGTCTCGGTTGCGGCCGTTGCCCAGACGGTATCGGCGACCCTTGCCGATGCAGCGAGCGGGGAACCGGTGCCCTTTGCAACGGTCTATCTTACAAAGAACGGTGCTTCAAAACCTTACAAATATGTTCTGAGCACGGAGTCGGGGAGCGTCCGAATCGAGAGGGTCGCGTCCGGCTCCTATCTTTTCAAGGCGGAACTGATGGGCTACAAGACCTTCGAGAAGAAGATCGAGGTCGCAGGCAAGGATGTGGCTCTTGGCTCGATCAAGATGGATTTGGACAGGGAGGCGCTTGAAGCCTCCTCCGTATCCGCGGCGGGCAACGCGATACTTATAAAGAAGGATACCATCGAATATAACGCCTCTTCCTTCAAGACCACCGACAGCGATATGCTCGAGGACCTGCTGAAGAAGCTCCCCGGGGTTGAGGTCTCGGAAGACGGCGGCATAACGGTCAACGGACAGTCGATATCGAAGGTGACCATTGACGGCAAGACCTTCTTCCTCGATGACCCGCAGGTAGCCTCGAAGAATATCCCGGCAAAGCTTGTCAACAAGCTCAAGGTGGTCAGCAAGAAGTCGGAACAGGCGGAATTCACCGGAATCGACGACGGGCAGGAGGAACAGGTCATAGACCTTTCCATAAAGCCCGGTATGATGAACGGCCTGTTCGGTTCGGTTATGGGAGGCGGCGGTCTTGACCTCCCTTCGGACGGCCAGACGCCCAAGAACGCCCGTTACCAGGGTGCGGCTTTCGTCGGCAACTTCAAGCCGGACCGTCAGCTCAGCCTGCTGCTCAACGGCAACAACACCAACAACCGCGGCTTCAACGACCTCGCCGGCTCGATGATGGGCAGTATGCGCGGCGGCGGTGGCGGTATGGGTGGCCGCGGCGGTATGGGCGGACGCGGAGGCAACGGAGTATCGGTATCCTATATGGGGGGAGCGAACGGTGCGTGGACGCTTCTGGACGACAGGATGGACCTTGGAGGCAACTATATGTTCAACTTCAACGACCGCAACGTCGAGGAAAGCAGCTTGAAGAAGACTTATGTCGGGGATGACGATTACAATACCTCACTCTCCTCCGGAGTCAACAGGACCATATCCAGAGGCCACAGGGTCGGAATCAGGCTTGACCACAAGTTCTCCGAGAACACTTCGATACTGTTCGAGCCCAGAATCAATTTCGGTTCCGGGAATTACGACCAGTCGAGCGCTTCCTCCACCCTTTCCAATATCGGCGGCGTGACCGATTCCCTCAACAGGGGCATTACAAGCAATGTGGGGGCCAACCGCAGCCTTTCGACCAGCGGCTTCCTGCTTTTCAGGCAGCGCCTCGGGATACCCGGAAGGACACTCACCGCCATGATACGCTATTCCTATTCGAACAATGTCCTGGACGGAGTCAACAGCTCCGACATATTTGACTTCACCACCTCGCGCGATTCGCTGACGAGGCAGAGTTTCAAGTCAACGTCGAATTCGACGAGCGTGTCGGGCGCCCTGACCTATACGGAACCATTGGGCAACAATTTCTATATCGAGGCCAATTATTCGTACAACTGGTCCAGGAACGAGTCCGAGAAGAATACTACCGATGAACTGACCGGTCTGCCCGCCTATGAGTATTCCAACAGGATAGAGAACCTGTCCTCTCATCATTCCATAGGAGCGAACCTGCTCTATCAGCTGGACAAGTCACGCTTCCAGGTAGGAGCCGCGGTGCTTCCCACAAAGACAGTCAACAATACCACAAGGTATGACTATTCCACATCCTCGTACGTGAAGCTTGACCCGTACCAGTACAATATCCTGCGCTGGTCGCCGCGGGCGATGGTGTGGTGGGAGATGGGGGAGAACGCCAACGCGCGCCTCTTCTATTTCGGCAACTCCTCGCAGCCCTCTATCTCGAAGCTCATCCCCGTGCCGGACAATACCGATCCCTTGAACGTGGGGTTCGGAAATCCTGACCTGAAGCCGTATTTCACCCACAGCATCAACGGCGATATCCGCTACAACAACAAGAAGAATTTCTCCTCGTTCAACATAAGGGTGAACGGTTCGTTCACACAGGACCCCATCATCAGCGCCACCTGGTTCGGGGCCAACGGAGCCCAGTATTCGATGCCCTTCAACGGGCCAAATTCCGGGAGCGCCGGTCTGCACGGATTCCTGAACGTGCCGGTGGCGAAGTCGAACTTCACGATATCCAACGTCACGAACGTGAACTGGTCCCGCAACTCCTCCTATGTGGGTACGGACATAGATATGTCAACCTACATCAACGAAGGTTACTATGCCTTTATGGAGGAGTTCACCCGGAACTTCAGCGACCCGGATTACTACAGGGAGCACATAAAGGCCAACACTACCGACAACCTGTCCGTTATGGAAAGGTTGAGGGTGACCTACAGGCTGGACAATCTGGAGGTGTATGTCTCCGGGCGCACGCGCATCAACAAGTCCTGGTACACCATCAGCGAGAATGCCTCGCAGACCCTTACTTTCAGCAACCAGGCGAGCGCCTCGCTCAACTGGACCTGGGACGCCCCCGGAATTGTGCTGAAGAGCGAGTTCAGTTACAACTGGTACAACGGATTCACCGGCTCGTCCTATACGCCGGAATATATCCTCGACGCCGAGATACAGAGGCGCCTCTGCAAGGAGAAGCTTACCCCGGGTCTGGGGGGCTACGATATTCCGTGACAGGCGAAGCACGCGAGCGTGAATGACGATTCCAACTATCACCTTGAGACGCGGAACAATACCTTGGGACGATATATAATACTCTCGATATCCTACCGGTTCGGGCAGTTCGACCGTTCGTCGATGCGCCATCCCGGCGGTCCGCCTCCGAGAATGTAAACAGCAATCCATATGGGAATCAACCGCTTCAAACCCTCCTCATCCGTTTTCTCCTGGCTCCTGCGCAATCTGGCGGGAGCCGTCGTGGCAATATTCGCGCTTGTGTCGGTCATAAGTATAGTGCTTGCCGTATATACCAGGCACAACCGTGAACTGGAAGTCCCCGATTTCTCCGGGATGAGTCTCGAGCAGGCGGAGAAGGCGGCACGTTCGGCCGGGGTGGTGACCGAGGTGTACGATTCGGTTTTCGTCCACGGTCTTGGCCGCGGAGACGTCTTCTCCCAGAATCCCAAGGCCGGCTCGATGGTGAAAGGGGGGCGCAGGGTGCTCCTGATTGTCAATGCCGTCAACCCCAAGCAGGTGACGATGCCTTCGCTGGTGGGGCTTTCGATGAGACAGGCCAAGTCCGAACTTGACTCGCGCGGGTTGATTCTGGGCAGGCTCGTGTATGTAAACGATATGGCGACCAACAACGTGCTCGGACAGTATCACGGGGGCTTCGAGGCGATTCCGGGAGATATGATCGAGAGCGGCTCGAGGATTGACCTGAAGGTCGGTCTGGATGCTTCCGAGGCCACCACCTTCGTCCCCGACGTGAAGGGGCTGAAGTATTCCAGGGCTTTGGACGTCATTCAGGAAAGTTCGCTCAATGTGGGCCGCATCGTGTTCCGCAACGGCCCTCAGACTTACTCCGACACCCTCAATGCGGTTGTGTCCGGTCAGAGCCCCGAGCCTTCGGAGGAGTCGGCGGTCATTATGGGGACGGAAGTATCCCTCGTGTTCGAGTAGTATGGACTGGGAAGGTCAGGAACCCGACTGGGAGAATCAGGGCGAGGAGCAGCTCTTCGAACACTTCCGTTTCGAAGTCGACAGGGGGCAGGAGCCCGTCAGGATAGACAGGTATATGTCCTCCCATATGGAGGACACGTCGCGCCACCGTATCCAGTGCGCCATAAGGGAGGGGTACGTCCACGTTGGGGACAAGGTCGTGAAGGCCAACTTCATTGTCCGTCCCGGCGACGTCATCCGCTTTATGATGCCCTACAGGCGCAGGGGAGTGGAGATAAAGCCCCAGAACAGTCCCCTTGACATAGTGTACGAAGACGATGCGCTGCTTGTGGTGAACAAGCCCGCCGGAATGGTGGTGCATCCGGGACACGGCAATTTCGACGGCACTCTCGTGAACGCGCTTGCCTTCCATTTGGGCCTGAGCCAGGCCGCGGACGAGGGGGACGAGCGTATGGGCATACTTGTACACAGGATAGACAAGGATACGTCCGGACTTCTTGTGGTGGCAAAGACCGACGAGGCGCAACTCAACCTTGCCCGGCAGTTCTATGACCATACCGTCGAAAGGACATACCGGGCCGTGGTATGGGGCAATCTGGAACAGGATTCCGGCACGGTGGAGGGATACATAGGCAGGGACCCTTCGGACAGGACACGTTTCCGCCCGGTGGCCGACCCGGATAAGGGGAAGCGGGCGGTAACGCATTACAGGGTGCTCGAAAGGTTCGGCTACGTGACGGTGGTGGAGTGCAGGCTGGAGACCGGAAGGACGCATCAGATAAGGGTGCATATGAGTTCCATAGGCCATCCGCTGTTCGGTGACGAACGCTATGGCGGGACTACAATCAATGCCGGCACTGTTTACGCAAAGTACAGGCAGTTCATCCGCAACTGCCTCCAGATATGTCCCCGCCAGGCCCTGCACGCAAGGACTCTCGGATTCGTCCATCCCGTCAGCCGCAGGCAGATGAATTTCGAGTCGGCCCTTCCGGGCGATTTTTCGGCGCTTGTGGACAAGTGGAGGAAGTTCGCCTCCTCCTCGGTCAGTTCCTCTTTTTGAACGGAATCAGGGCGGCTGCTGCGAGCAGGGCGAAAAGCAGCACGCAGGCTCTCCCGGCGATGTCCCCGTATCTTACGAAAGGGGACTCGTGCCCGGTGAGGCTGACTTCGCCCTCGAGCAGGGCGGGCTGCCACCAGCCGGATTCCCTGATCACGTCACCTTTCTGGTCGATGAAGGCCGAGATTCCCGTGTTGGCGCATCTGGCTATGTCCCGCCTTGTCTCTATGGCGCGGAGCCTCGAGTAGCTGAAATGCTGGCGGTATCCCGGCGTGTCGCCCCACCATCCGTCGTTGGTGATGACGCAGAGGGCCTGTGCGCCGCGGGTGACGTATTCGCGGCAGTATTCTCCGTAAACGGATTCGTAGCATATTGCCACACCAACCGGTATCTCCCGTCTCAGGCATCCGTCCGGAGCGAAATCGTTGACTGTCAGCACGGACGGCTCTTCCTGCGGGGAGCAGCGGCCTATGACGCCACCCAACGCATCGTCTATGGGCCTGATTATCCGCGGCCAGGGCATCAGCTCCGTACCGACGACCAGCTTGGACTTGTGGTACACGTCAATCCGCCCGCTGGCATCGGTCATTATTGCGCTGTTGTGGTTGTCAACCCACCTGTCGCCCGACTTGCGGGAGTATGGGGTGGGGCGGGATGCCTTGGAGGAATATTCCCAGGTCGATGCTCCGAGCAGCAGGTTGGTGTTGGGCCTGCGGCCCAGCGTGGCCTTGAACTCGGCCAGGGTGGGGGAGGAATTCGGATTGTTGAGCACCACGTCGGAGGTGAAGGTCTCGGGTGTCACGACAAGCAGTGGTCTGTCATAACCGTCCGGGGCATTGTTCCACAGACTGTCTATCAGGTTCGTGACCTGAAGGTTCTGCTGGTGCTGGGTGTAGGCGTGGAATTTCTCGTATGGGTCGAAGTTGGACTGGGCGAGCTCGACCTTGAGGCTTCCGTATTCGCAACGTTCCGTGTAGCGTCCGTACATCACTTCGGAGAGTATGACCGGGCCGGCAATCAGCAGCGTTATTCCCGCCGTCGCGAGTATTCTGCCCGCTTTGGCCCAGGCCAGGGTGAAACGTCCGTCGGACAGCGCGACCATCATTCCGAACACGCTCAGGTTGACGGCCCATATCCATACCGAACCGCCAAGCAGGCCGGTGGCCGAGTACCACTGGACGAGGGAGGTGGTGCGGGCGAAAGCGCCGCCCAGCGCAAGCCAGGGCCAGGATACCTCCGCCGCGGTGAAGTACCATTTCTCCCAGGCAATCCACATCGCGGCCAGGAATATGTATGGAAGACACCCTTTGAGACGCTTCTTGGCGAGGCGGAAGACGGCCCATATCAGGGCCATCTGGAAGGCGTTCGCCAATATCGCGAATATGCCTCCGCCCACTGTCGCCTCGCATATCCACCACGTCGTGATGGCGTTCCAGCCGACGAATGCGGCATAGACCCAGAGGGTGAAGCGCCTGATTCCACAACCGTCCGCCAGTCTGTCGGCGCACAGCAGCGGAACAAGCCCGACAAGGGCCAGTGCGCCGCAGTGAGGGGCCAGCCAGGGCAGGCTCATCAGGGCGACGGATGCCGCGAGCAATATGCAGAGACGTGTCTTCATATCATTTTATGTTCACGGGGAGCTTGCATCACTGCGAGCTCCCCGCTACTTAACCTAAACTTAAAC
>JAKSJZ010000035.1 GCA_024401995.1 Bacteroidales bacterium | reverse complement strand
ACTATCTGGATGAAGAGGCCAGAGCCTACAAGTATGCCTATGAACTGGACCGGACGGGAGAGTTCACGGTCAATATGATTGGGTATTACAACATCCGCAGTTATGACTGGGGCTTCCCGAAGGGGGGCGCTATGCCTGAGACCGTGAAGAAAAGGCTTGATTACATCGGAACCCTCGTCGACAAGTACTCCAGCCGCCACGTCATTGCCAACGGTGTTAAACTGTTCGCCGACGGAGTTACCGAAACCGGTACGGGTTGGATAAGCAAGGAATATCTGATGGACAGCCTTCCTGCGGACAAAAAGCAAGGCAATATAATCTGGGAGCAGGAAGAGCTGGACGCTGTCGTTGCCGCGTCCAATGAGAGAGGCTTCCCTGTCCACACCCATACCTTCGGAGACCTGGCCTGCGAGGCTGTCATCAATGCATATTGTGCGTCCAACACGGCTTCCTCGCTAAAAGTACCCAACTCGCTCGCGCACGTAAGGAACATAATGGACAAGGATATCGTCCGCTGTGCGGAAAACGACATCCTTATCTCATCCAATATCATCTGGCACGTAGGGGACCCCGATTGGGCTATGCCCTATCTTTCCCATATTCCAAAAGATATCTATGAAAGCGGGTATCCGATGAAATCGCTGCTGGAAGCGGGTATCGTTGTGTCATCCTCCACCGACTCTCCTGCCGGAACAACTCCTGGCACCGTCCCCAACATCATCGGAGTGGCCGTGAACGGGATATGCCCCGAGTTCCCCGATGCGAATCCGCTCAACCCTACGGAACTGCTCACTGTCGGCGAGGCGCTCAAGTGCCTCACCATCAACGGTGCGATAAGCCTCGGACTGCAGAAGGAGCGCGGCTCCATCGAGGTCGGGAAGTATGCCGATTTCGTGGTACTGGACAAGGATGTCCTGGAACTGGAGAAGACAAACAAAAAGGATATCTTCACAACAAAGGTCGCAAGCACCTGGTTTGAAGGACGGGAGGTCTATCCGAAAATTCACTGAGAAAGTTCATCCTGCATCTTCGGGTATCCCCGACGCCCTGTCAGTCGGCTTCGGGGTCTATCATATCCCCGCTCCAGACACCGAATTCGGACATCGTGAAGAAAACGGTTCCGTTGTTTGTCTCGGTTACCTCAATCCTGATGTGGTTCACCTCGAAAGTCGGACGTATGTTCGGGGAGGTGTAGGCATCCGTGCTGGTTACCGGCAGGCCGTCGCCGTCTTTTGTAAAGGTCTTGATGAGCGTCCAGGTGCTTCCGTCGGTACTGCCCTTGAGGTCAAACTTTGTCGGCTTGTTGTTTGTATTGCTGCGGGGCGAGTAACGGAACCGGAAGAACCCGGTATTGTCAACTGCCTTCGGGAGATGAATCTGAAGCCAGTGCGGCGCCGGGACATCCACGCTCCATGCAGTGTGGAAGAATGTTCCGGTATCTCCGTCGAGAAGGTTCTTAATGGGTCCTTCGCTTGGCTCCTGCGCGTTGGTGCTCAGGTCGTCCTCCGTCAAATCCATCGGATATCCCTGGCCGAAGGTGGCCGGGGCAATCCCGGAGCGCCCCGTGACGGAAAGGGTCGCTCCTCCCGTATCCGTATTGCTGAACGGCTGGAGGGTGAAGTTGTAGTCGCCGTACTTGGCCCTTGTGTCGGGAACAAGCATCGTGTCGCAACTTGAAAGCCGGACAGCATCGACGTTCAGCAGGGGATCGTGGTACATCGCCTTAACGTAGAGCACGCTGTTGTCGGAGGGGAGGTCCCACTTCAGCAGGATTCCTCCGGGGCGCTCCTCATACCCGGCGTTCGAGATGGAGGAAGGGATGATTTCCGCCTTGTTGTTCTTGCAGCCTGCTGCGGCAAGGATTATAGCGGCAAAAGACAATATGCATAATGACTTTTTCATACTTGTACTAATATCCTGGGTTCTGTACTAGGTGGAGGTTCTTGTTCACGTCATCCAGAGGAATCGGGAGCAGGTAGTTGGTAGGGGTCTCGAACTTGCGCTCGAAGTCTATTACCTTGACTTGGGCGAAATCGGAGATGTCGCTTGCATCGATGTCGAATCCCTTTGCCTTGACGTTGAAGTACTGGTCGGCGATTTTCCATCTCCTCATATCCCAGAAGTTCTGGTTCTCCAGATAGAACTCGATCTGGCGCTCCCGGCGGACTATGTCGCGCAGTCTTGACTGGTCAAGGGTCTTGCCTGCGATTGTCTCCCAGGACTGCTCGACGGAGGGGATGCCGGCGCGCTTGCGGACACGGTTCAGATATTCCTTTGCATTATCAAGTTCGTTAGTCTCGACGCAGGCCTCGGCATATCCCAGATACAACTCCGCCAGCCGGATAATCGGCCAGGGATAGTTGATCGGTGACTTGAGGCTCTTCGAGATGGCGTAACCCGGATCTACCCCCTTCTTGTTCAGATATCCGGAAGGGGCATAGTTGTTTGTGCGGGAGCCTCTGGCGCAGTTGCCGCCGTTGAGGAAGCTGCACACCAGCTTGGCGCCGCCTGTCGTTGTCAAGTAGTTGGGGTCTTCCGTATATGCGCCGTTGGACGCCGAGGACAGAATCTCGTAATAGCCCCCCTGGAAGGCGATCCAGGAGTAGAAGCGCGGTTCGCGGTCCAGATTCAGGCTGACGGTCTGTCCTCCCGGCTTGGCCTGATTGGACTGTTCGTCGCCGACTGTCACCACTTTGTAAAAATCCTGGCTGTAGGTCGGGTCTTCCCTGATCGGCAGGCCGTTCTTGGTATAGAATCTCTCGACCATTGCAAGCGTGGGGGAGACCCCGTTCCAGGCGGAGGAACTGCTGAAAGGCGTCGATTTGTTCTGAAGACCGTAGTAGCCTTCCTCGCGCGCATCGGCCCAGATAATCTCCTTGTTGCCCGGCTCCATTATGTTGTAGCGCAGGCAGTGCTGAATCGAATCTGCGGGCTCCGCGTTGCCGTTGTTGAATTCATTGGTGGTATAGAGCGCATATCCGTTCTGTTCCGCAAGGGTGATGGCTTCACGGTAGGCGTCTTTTGCCTTGACCCATTTCTGCGCATCGTACTGCTGGGGCATCAGCAGGTTGCCGTCCTTATCCTTGAAGTTGGCGTAGAACTCGCTGTTGCCGTTGAAGAGCGGGGAGGCCGCCATAAGCAGCATCTTCGCCTTCATCGCCTTGGCCGCTACGCTGGTGGCAAGGCCGTAGTACAGTATGGGACGGCTTGCAGGCAGGCCGGCGGCCGCTTCGTCGAACTTCTGGCAGATGAAATCCACGCAGTCGTCGTAGCTCGTCCTCGGCTTGTAGTCCTCGGGCAGGGTAAGGATGCTGGGCTCCTCGTCGATGATGATGACGGGGCCGTAGCAGCGCGACAGGAGGAAATGGTAATATCCGATGAGGAAGGTCGCCTGTGCCTTGTAATCAGCGAGCGTGGCCGAAGGGAGGTTGGGCACCTTATCTACGTTGTTAAGGAAAATGTAGCATTGCCTGAGCCCCTGGAAGAGGGTGTTCCAGTAGGAAATCACGGGTGTGGAGGCGGTATAGTTTCCTTTCGGAAAAGCCGCGAAGGTCTCGTGCTCGAAGGCCGTGATGACCTCGTCCCCCGTCATGAAATCCAGAGAGTTGGCTCCGGCACGGGGATTTGGCAGGTAGGTGTAGCAGGAATATAGATAGCGCTCTGCGGCCATCACGTCCTCGAAGGCATCCTCGGCCTTTTCCTTCTCGTCCGGAACGATGTCCAGGAAACTGCAGGCGGTGAAGCCGACGGCGATGATGGCGGTGCAGAATATGTTGAATAACGTTTTCATGTCTTTCTTGGCTGGTTTAGTTGAATGTTACCTGAAGTCCGATGTTGAACGTGCGCTGGGTCGGATAACTCAACCCGGCGCCTCCTCCCATCTCCGGATCCCAGAGCTTGAATTTGGAGAAGGTCAGAAGATTCATCCCGTTGATGTAGATTCTTATCTTCTGCTTCCGGAAGTTGTAGCCTATCTCGGCGTTCTTGAGCTTCAGGAACGAGCCGTCGCGAAGCCAGAAGTCGGAGGACGCGCTGTTGTGGTTGTTCTCGTACTTGGTCAGACGGGGATAGGCGGCGTGCCTGTCCTGGTTGGTCGCGCTCCAATAGTCATCCGCGATGAAACTGAGGACATTGCGGTTGTACTGGGCGCCGAAGGGATGGAAGCCGGACATCATCAGGGAAGTCCGCGCCGCACCCTGGAAGAAAAGGGAGAAATCCCAGTCCTTATAGGATACCGTGGGGCCGAAGCCGTAAACAATCTCAGGAACCGTCGGATAGCCCATCGCTATTTTGTCGTCGTTGGTGATTTTCCCGTCATAATTGCCGTCCTTGTCCGGCTGGTCGACGTACTTGATGTCTCCGGGGGCGATGGCGATGTTCCCCAATGTCGACGTGGGGTTGGCATCTATGTCGGCCTGGTCGATGTAAAGGCCGTCGGAGACAAAGCCGTAAATCGTATTGACGGAATGTCCGATTTTCGAAAGGGCCGGACGTGTGCCCGGGGCCTCGTCATATTCGAGAACCCTGTTGCGGGCGAAGGTGAACGTCCCGAGGAACTGTATGAAGAGGTCGTTGCCGATTCTCTTGCCGTATTCTGCGGAAACGTCGACACCGTAGTTCAGCACTTTGGCGAGGTTGCCGTAGATTTTGGAATCGGCGGTCCCCAGATAGTTCGGTATGGAGAGCTTCTGCTGGAAGATGTTGCTCCTGATTTCGCGGAACGCGTCCACCGCGAGCTTGAGGTCGCCGAAGAGTTCCAGGTCAACGCCAACGTTCAGTTTGCGTCCCACTTCCCAAGTGATGTCGTCATTCTGGAAGCGGGTGTATGTCGGGCCCGACAACGACTGGGTGTTGCCCTGACCATAGCCGGTCACAAAGGCCTCGGTCCCGCGCAAATTCACTTCCGCCATATAGATGAACCTCTCTCCGCCGATCTGGTCATTGCCTACCAGACCGTAGGAGCCGCGCAGCTTAAAGCCGGAGATGATGGGCTTGACGGGCTCCCAGAACTTCTCCTGGCTGATGTTCCACCCTGCGGCTACGGAAGGGAAAAGTCCGTAGCGGTGGCCTTTCGCGAAGTTCTCGGAACCGTTATAGCCGACGTTGAACTCCACGAAGTAGCGGCGGTCATAGTCATAGGAAAGCCTGGCGGCATAACCGACCTTGCGCCTCGGGAGCGAACTGATAAGGTCCGACCCGTTGTTGAGCGCGTATTCGTCCATATTGAACAGTAGCAGGCCGCTGACGGTGTGAGGACCGAACGATCTGTTGTAATCGACGAAGGTCTGGAAGTAGATTCTATGGTCTCCCTGCATTATCCTGTTCGTGGACAGGACGGGTTTGCTCGGAGTACCGATGGGGAGTATGTTCAGGTTGTAGGTCCCGTCCGGGTTGACAGAGTAGCTGTCCAGATAATACCTGTTCAGCCCCTGCGTACGGTTGGTCGTGGTCTTGCTCCAGTTCTTGAAGGAAATCATTGCCTTGAAGCGGAGTCCCTCCGTGAGGAAGTCAAACTTCTGCTCGAAGTCGAGGTTGGCTATGACCGTGCTTGCAAAACTGCTGCCGTAGCCTCTCGTGGCCTGGGCCAGAGGGTTTGTCGCGCCCTGGTCGTTGCCGCCGCTGTAGGCTCCCCACTTGACCCATTTCTCCTCTCCCGCGGGGAAGAAGGCGGGGAACTGGACGGGGTTGTTGTCCATAATGGAGGAGTAGATGCTGTTCATCTGGGCGGTAGGGTCCGTCTGCCCGCTGTTGATGGCCGGGGCGGTGACGTCGTTGAGCTGCGCGTTCAGATGCAGTGAAATCGTGGAGGTCTTGCTCATATGGAAGTCGATGTTGTTCTGGAAAGCGTACGTGAACACATCGATTCCGTTGTTATAGGAGAAGAAATCCTTGCTCCTGTTCTTCAGCATACCGGTCTCGTGGTTGACGGTAAGATTCATGAAGTAGTTGATCTTGCTGGTACCGCCGCGGATGTTGAAATTCGCTTTCTGGTTGAACGCATAGTTCTTGAAGATTTCGTCATACCAGTTGACGTTCGGATAGACGTAGGGATTCAGGTTCTGGCGGGTGCCGTCAATCTGCTCCTGGGTGTAGAGGATATCTCCGGTACCCTGGTTGGTGACGGCCTCGTTGTAGAGTTCCATATAGCGGAAGCCGTCCACGAACTTCGGCAATTGGGTCGGGGTGGTGACGTTGCACTCGACGCTGACGCCGATGGTCGGCTTCTCCAGCTCCTTGCCGCTCTTGGTCTTGATTATCATCACACCGTTCGCGCCTCTGGTTCCGTACATCGCAGTGGCCGTGGCATCCTTGAGGATGGAGAAGGCCTCGATGATTTCCGGGTCAAGGGCGTTGAGGTCTCCTGCGGAAATCTCCACGCCGTCCAGGATGATAAGCGGGGAGGTGACACCGCTGATTGTGGAAATGCCCCGGATGTAGAAGTCGGATCCGTTCTGTCCCGGCATACCGCTTCTCTGGTAGGATACCACGCCGGCCAGCCTTCCTGCAAACGCGGACGAAAGGTTTGCGGAGGGAACCTCAAGCGATTCCGGACGGACCAGCTGCACCGATCCGACCACGCTTTCCTTCTTCTGCCCCACGCCGAAAGCCGTCACGACGACTTCATCCAGCAGTTCCGTGTCGGGGACGAGAAGAATGGACAGGCTGGTCTGTGTCCCAACCTTGACAGTCTGCGTGACATAGCCCAGGGAGGTAATGGTGAGAATGTCATTGTCAAGGACGGAGATGGTGAAATTGCCGTCGATGTCCGTGATTTCTCCGTCCGTGCGCCCTTTTATCTGGATGCCGGCGCCAATCACGGGTTCGCCTGTCTGTGAATCGGTAATCTGCCCGCTGAGCTGGCGGGATTTCTGCTGCTCCAATGAGATTCCACTTCCGGCGCTTCCGGGCATTGTCCGTGCGGAGGCTGGAATCATCAGAAAGAGACAGAAGATCGCGCAGTATAGACTGCTGCAAAGTCTTCGTTTCATAGGTTGGTTATTTTTGTTTTCCCGCCCAATATATGCAAAATTTTCGCCCCCCCAAAAAAAATTTGATGCAGGAGGCGCTTCGGGAGCCATTTTCGGGGGTGCGGGACGGTGGAAGTATCACTCGGAGGCGATGACTTTGATGGCGTCGAGAAGGGCTGCGGCGAGCAGGTCCACGGCCTTCGTCAGAACTTCGTGAACGGCCCCGGCTTGGATTGGAAGGGCGGACAGGGTCAGCAGGAGCAGGGCCGTGACTGTCAGGGCTTCCGTCAAGGGAAGAGCTATGAGGTTGGTGATGAGGAAGTGGACCGGGAAGTTGCCGAACAGTGCCCACGACAGCGGGGCGGTGAAGAGCTGGCAGCTGATGCTCAGCGCGGCTATGGACCAGATTCTGCGCAGCGGGCCGCGGGCCTTGCCGAGCGCGTCGTACCACGAGTCCAGCCGTGGATAAACGGTGATTATGCCCAGGACTGCGAGGTAAGACAGTTCGAAGGCGGCGGAGCGGATGACGGAAGGCGTTGCGAGTATTTGGAGGAACATCGAGGTGCAATAGATGGAGAGGGGGCCCGCGCTTCGTTCCGGGAAGTGCGACGAGGTCTCGCGCAGGGATATGAAAAGGAAGGCCCTGATTATCGATGGGGATGCTCCCGTCGCGAGGGCGTACCACAGGCAGGCGCCGGAACAAAGGACGCTTCGGACCACTCCCGCCGCGCGGCTGCGTCCCAGCGTCCCGCAGATTTTCGAGATGACGACATACAGGACTCCGAGGTGGAGGCCGGACAGTGCGAGGATGTGGGCGGCGCCGCTGGCCCGGAACGCCGCGACGGTGCTCCGGCTCAGGCCGGACCTGTCGCCGGTGAGCAGGGCGGCCAGCAGCGCCGGAGTCTCCGCGCCTTCGAGCCCGCACCCGTATATCGCCCTCCTCAGCCTTTCGGCCCCGCCGGGCCGCGGGAGTGCGGGCTCCCCGACCGCGGAGACGCCGCAATAATGGACGAAGCCGGCCAGCAGGAATGCCGATGGGATGACCAGGAAGGGAAGCCGCGAACGGGGTGGCACGGCCGGCAGCAGCAGGGTGAGGGCCGTGCACGCCAGGACCCCCGGGGCACACAGGAGGTAGCACGACTCCATATCGGGCTCCAGCCACGCCGCCAGCGCGACTCCCGCGACAAAGCACAGGGATATGGCTTCGATGCCGCAAAAGTTTTTCATAGTCAGTTGACAAGGTAGATAATATTATTTAACTTTGCCGCCGCTGTGTCTTTTATGAAAAAAATATCACTTCAGATTTTTGCGTTTTTTTGCGCTGCCGTCATTGTCGGCTGTCATAAGTCCGACCCCGACCCTAAGCCGGTTCATTTCGATTACCTCGTCCAAGTGGTGGGAGAACGCCATTTGAAATCCGGGGATATTATCAGGATGATTGAAGATGAGTTTGACGTCATCCCCGAGGAATATATGGAGATGATAGAGAAATATGGGTGGATACTTATTCCGGATGTCACGGTAGCCAAGATCCTTTACAAGACTCCGGACCACGACGGGAAGATTGTGAACGCTTCCGGAGTGGTTGTCTATCGGACGAATGCCACGGAGTATGACCATATCGTGAGCGTCCAGCACGGTACCTGCCAGATTTGCGACCCGCCTTCCGAGGACTTCTTCCCCGTGGAGTGCGCTACGGTCGTGACGGGAGACGTCGTTTGCATGGCGGACTATCTGGGATATGGCGCGACGCAGAACGATTCGCTGTACCATCCGTATATCCACCACGGGCTTACGGCCTCGACCTGCTATAATATGTTCCGCGCCGCCGAGGAATATATGACGACCACGGCACTTATGAAGACCGGGAACGATATCCGTCTCTTCGGCTATTCGCAGGGGGGAGCGGCGACGGTGTCAACCCTTATGAAGATGGAGGAGGAGGGACTCGGCCCGCGCATCAAGGACGTGCGCGTTGGCGGCTGCCCCTTCGACCTCAACGTGTTCTTCGAAAAGTATTCGGCTGACTCCAACGTCGTTTACAGTGAGCCCGCCTATATCCTGATGTTGACGCGGGGCCTTTTCTACGGGGACAACCTGCTGGACAGCATTGATTGGCACGACATACTTGCCGATGATATGTTTGACAGGACAAGGTGGTATGACAACAAGTCCGTGTTCGACCATTTCCCCGACTACAATATCAAGGATATGAACCATAAACTCGATACTCTTTGTGAAAAGAAGATGGGTTATATCTACAACAAGACAGGCTTCGACAAGACCGCAACCCCGGAAAATGAATTCAAGGGCAACAAGAGTTGGATGACCTTCTATGAGGAACTTCAGAGGCATTCGCTGGTGAAGATGCAGAAGCCCGGGACGCCGATCAAGGTCTATCACTGCGTCGTTGACCCCAAGGTCCCCAGAGAATGCGGCGAATTGGGGGCGAGGTGGCTTGGAGTCACCATCAATGACATTCAGTCGCAGAATCACAGGAATGGAGCCGTCTACTTCATGCTTGAATATGCCGAGCATTTCGACCCTCAACCGTTGTGGCCCTTTTCCGATCTGTCATGGCGGGACTTGGAGGAGTTTATAGAAGATTAATTTTACGATATGATTGTACTTGTTATCAATTGCGGAAGTTCCTCCATCAAGTATCAGCTGCTTGATATGAAGGGGGGAGACGAGTTTGTGCTTATGGCGAAGGGCCTCGTGGAGAAGATTTCGCTGCCTTCGGGCATTCTTACCCACAAGCCTTCGGGCAAGGCGCCTTACAGTGTCGAATTGCCCATACGTGACCACAACGAGGGGATGAAGCTGGTCCTCGACGCTCTGGTTGACCCGGAGCACGGGGTGCTGAAGTCTTTCGGCGACATAGATGCGGTGGGGCACCGCGTGGTTCAGGGGGCGTCCTATTTCAGCGAATCGGCTCTGGTGACCAAGGACGTGGTGTCCAAGATAGAGGCTTGCTGCGACTTCGCGCCGCTCCACAATCCGGCTCATCTCCTGGGCATAAGCGCGGTGAAGGCCGTGCTCCCGGACGTGCCGCAGGTGGCCGCTTTCGACACCGCGTTCCATCAGACAATGCTGCCTTATGCCTATATGTACGCCCTTCCGTACGAGTACTATGAGAAGTACGGCATCCGCCGTTACGGCGCGCACGGCACCTCGCACGAGTACGTGTCCCGCAGGGGAGCGAAACTTGCGGGCCTCGACATCAGCAACTCGAAGATAATCACCTGCCATATCGGCAACGGGAGTTCGGTGTCCGCCATCCTCAACGGCAAGTGCCTCGATACCACGATGGGATTCACTCCGCTGGAGGGTATGATTATGGGGACGCGCTGCGGCAACATAGATGCCAGCGTCATTCCCTACATAATGAAGAAGGAGAATCTTTCCCCCGATCAGGTCACCGAGTTGCTCAATCGCAAGAGCGGCCTCCTGGGCCTGTCAGGCAAGACTTCCGATATGAGGGAGATGAACGAGCTGGCCCTTGAGGGGAACCGCAGGGCGAAGATAGCCCTCAAGAAACTTACCTTCGACCTGATAAAGAACGTCGGGGCTTATATCGCCGAACTCAACGGGGTTGACCTGATTGTCTTTACTGCCGGTATAGGCGAGCATAACGCAAGGCTCCGCCGCCGTGTTATGGAGAATCTTGCCTATATGGGAGTCAGAATCGACAATGCGGCCAACGACGCGGCGTCGGATGAAACGATAATCTCCTCGCCCGACTCCACCGTAAAGGTTGCGATGATTCCGACGAACGAGGAGCTTGTCATAGCCCGCGACACAGTGAGAATAGTGTCGGGGCTTTGATTCCGGACTTTTACTTCGAGTCCATCGCCTGACAGGCGGTGATGGCTATCATCTTGTAGATATCATCCACGGAGCATCCGCGGCTCAGGTCGTTGACCGGCCTCGCTATACCCTGGAGTATGGGTCCGATGGCGTCGGCGCCGCCTAGCCTCTGGATGAGTTTGTAGCCTATGTTGCCCGCCTCGAGGTTGGGGAACACCAGTACGTTGGCCTTGCCCGCGATTTCGGAACCGGGGGCTTTCTTCTCGCCGACCGATTTCACGAGGGCCGCGTCCGCCTGGAGTTCGCCGTCAATCTTCAACGTGGGGTCAAGCTGCTTCGCAAGGGCTGTCGCCTCCACTACCTTGTCAACGACTTCGTGCTTCGCCGAACCCTTGGTGGAGAATGACATCATCGCGACCCTGGGCTCCTTGAATCCGGCCACGCTCCGGGCCGTGCGCGCCGTGCAGACGGCTATCTGCGAGAGCTGCGCCGCGTCGGGCATCGGGGTTACGGCCACGTCTCCTATCACCAGCACTCCGTCCTCGCCGTATTCCTTTGCCTGTGTTATCATAAGCATCGCCCCGCTCACGCAGGTGATGCCGGGAGCGCACTTGATTATCTGGAGCGCCGGGCGCAGGGTCTCTCCGGTAGTGGAGAGGGCTCCGCTTATCTGGCCGTCGGCGTCCCCGCTCTTGATTATGAGGCATCCGAAATACAGGGGATCCCTGACGGTCTGCGCCGCCTGCTCGGGAGTCATGCCCTTGTTCTTGCGCAGTTCATAGAGCAGATCCGCATATCCTGCGGTCTTTTCGCTGGTCAGGGGGTCTATGATGGTGGCTTTAGATATGTTGGCAAGTCCCAGTTCCGCGGCCTTCCCAAGTATCGCCTCACGGTTCCCGATGAGGATTATTTCGGCCAGACCGTCGGCAATGGCCCTGTCTGCCGCCTTGATTGTGCGCTCCTCGAGAGATTCGGGGAGCACGATGCGCTGTCTGTTTGATTTTGCGCGTGCAACGATGCTGTCAATGAGTGTCATATCTTTTTGTTTTTGGTTGTTTCCTATACTGTTTCTCCTCCCAGCCCGAAGGGGTCTTCTCCGTTATGGAGTGTTGAGAACTTCCTGAAGAGTCTTGTTATGAATATCACCGCCACCAGAACCGACAGCGCGTCGGCAATGGGAAAACTTATCCATACGCCTTTTTGCCCCATCCACAGCGGAAGCAGGTATATCAGCGGCACAAGGAACAGCAGCTGGCGTGACAGGGACATGAATATCGAGATTTTCACCATACCCAGGCACTGGAAAAAGTGGGACGAGGTGATTCCGAACCCGATGAAGGCTATCCCGGCATTCATAATCATCAGCCCCTTCGCGGCTATGCTGATGAGTTCCTCGTCATTGGTGAAGATGCTGACCGCCGCGGTGGGGAAGAACTCCGAGATAATGAAGCAAAGTATCGTGACCGCGGTCTCCCACTTCGCGGTCAGAATGAATACGCGCTTGACCCTGCTGTACTTCCTTGCGCCGTAGTTGTATCCCGCTATCGGCTGCATCCCCTGGTTGAAGCCTATGCATATCATCACGAAGATGGTGGTCAGGCGGTTGATGATGCCGTAGGCGCCTATCGCCAGGTCCCCGCCGTAGGTGCTCAACTGCTGGTTTATCATAAGGGCTACCAGGCAGGCGGCGCTGTTCATCAGGAAAGGCCCCATACCGATGAGCATCGACTGCTTTGCTATCCCCCAGTCCAGTTGGAAGGCGGGGCGGGGGAAATGAAGGATGTTGTCCTTGTCGGAAAGGAAGCGCAGGCTGTATGCCAGAGCCACAGCCTGGCAGAGAACGGTTGCGATGGCCGCTCCGCGGATCCCGAGCCCCAGCACGAAGATGAAGATGGGGTCAAGGGCGGCATTGGAAAGAACGGTGAAAAGTGTCAGGGCCATCGCCGTCTTTGGATGTCCGGACGCCCTGATAAGACCGTTGAACCCATAGAAAAGGTGGGTGATGATATTGCCCAGCAGTATTATCACCATATAGTCGTGGGCGAAGGGGAGAGTCTGGTCGCTGGCCCCGAAGAAGCGCAGTATGGGATCAAGGAAGGCAACGGACACCAGTGTAAAGACAAAACCTATTATGGTGTTTAGCGTCAATACGTTTGAGAGGACACTTCTGGCCTTGTCATAGTTCTTTTCCCCCAGGAGGATACTTATCATGGCCATCGCACCCATCCCGACCAGGGTGCCGAGAGCCACGGAGAGGTTCATCAGGGGGAAGGTGACGGCAAGGCCGCTTATCGCGTAGGAGCCCACCTCCGGAATATGGCCGATGAAAATCGAATCGACCATATTGTAGAGGGATGCCGCAGTCTGGGCGATGATGCCCGGGATGGCATACATCCTCAGCAACTTGGTGATGCTGGTGGTCGCCAGCTCTGTGGGTGCGCTCCGGTTCATTCCCCTAGTCTGCGGAATCCGTCAGCCTGATTTCGAATATCAGCGGAGTGTAGGGGCCGATCCCTGCGCTGGCGGAACCGGTGGCTCCGTATCCGAGCGCCGAATAGAAGATGGCGACACCCTCCTCGTGGGCCTTCATATTGAAGAGCGCCCTCGAGAAGCCGGTTATGAGCGAAGACGAACTGTCTCCGGACTTCATCTCGTCCTCCGTCTTGCCATAGGTGATTTTCATCGCCTTGTAGTTGGATTCGACCTCGGTTTCGAAGTCGAAAAGCCCGTACGCTTTCGCCGTGTCGGCGATATTGGTGTCGAATACCGTTCCGTCCAGAAGCCGCCCTACGTAATGGACATAGGTGATGTCATCGGCGACAAAGGCGGTATCGACGTCGGGCGCCTTGGTCTGCTTGTAATAGAACCCGTAATTGCTGGGCCTGAACTCCGAGGTCGTGTCGCCAGGGTTGATGTCCGTATGCAGCGTCAGGAACCTTGACAGGGAGTCTATCTCCCAGGCTACTATGTCCTTTATCTGTTCGATCAGGGTCACTGTGACGATTTCGTTCGTGCCGGTGACGGTGGACAGATACTGGATGCGGGAATCGAATTTCTTCTCTGTCTGAAGCCATCCCGGGATGACGGCCGTACGTGAGCCGCCGGTTTTCATAGGGGCGAGCGCCGGAGTCCCGTCCGCGGCTGCGCACCCTTCGATAATCTCCCTGTAGCCGGCGTAGAAGGCGGTGGCGCCCCTGTTCCAGAAGGTGGGGCCGTAGTAGTAGCGGGGGGAGTAAGTCCCTATCTGCTTGCTCAGGCTGCTGTCCGTCGTGGCGGTGACTGTTCCGTCCAGGAGTCTGAGCGTGTGGTGTACGCGCAGGTACGGGGTCGAATCCGACGGTTCCAGCGTTCCGGTCCCGACCTGGTCGTAGAGGACAATCGATCCGAACCTGGTCTCCTGCCACAGGTATTCGGGGTATTCGGCCCTGGTAACGTGCGCCCAGGCGTCGAATTCCTTCTTGTTGAGGTCATTTAGCCCGAGGGCTCCGTTCTTCGCACAACCCTGTATGAGCGCTGCGCATACAATCAGGACGATTGCAGGTTTATCGAATCTGTACATCATCTTGTTTTTTACTGCACATTCCATGCCGCCGGAGGAACTCCGCCGAGGTCTTCTCGATATAGGCCGCCGCATCGGCCTTTGCCGCGATGTCCTTCGGGAAGAAAAGCTTGCCTCCCGACGCCATCTCGTGGCCTCCTCCGTTGAAATATTTTTTTGCCAGCCCGTTGGCCGACACTCCTTTCTTCGAGCGTATCGACACCCTGTAGAACCCGTCGTCCTCGCGCAGGTACACGCTCATCCTTACCTTCCCGATGCTGAGCGGGAAATTGACGAGCCCCTCCAACTCACCTTCCATCAGATGGAAATGCCTCCAGACCCGCTTGCTTACTATGACGTATGCACACCCTTCGGGCGTTATCCGCATATCGTGCGACAGCAGCCGGCTGACGGCTCTCAGACGGTTCTCCCTGAAGTTGTTGTAGAGATTGCTTATTATGGAGTCGCGGTCCACCCCTGCCTCGATGAGTTCGGCGGCCATCCTCAGGGTGGACGGGAACACGGAGTTGGCGAAGTTGTTGGTATCGGTGGTCATCCCGGTCATAAGGGCTTGCGCGCAGTCGCCGGGCAGAGCCTTGTCCGGCCCCCAAATGGTCTTGAGAAGATAGTAGAGCAGTTCACAGGTTGAGCTCACGTCCTGATCGCTGAAGCATATGTCGAAATCCTCCACGGCGGGGGAGAGGTGGTGATCCACGAGCACCTTCCTGACGTCCATCGCCCTCAGGCGGTCCTCAAGATAGGAACAGCGGTCGAATCCGGAGATGTCCAGCCCGACCATCAGGTCGAAGCGCTCTTCGTCCGGGATTGTAGTCAGCACGGGCCCTCCCTTGAGCAGGAACGAGAGATTTTCCGACAGCGCCTCCGCCGCGACAATGGTGGCGCGGGCCTTGCAGAAAGTGCGCACGAAGCTTCTCAATGCCACACAACTCCCCACGGCGTCTCCGTCGGGGCGGGCGTGGGTGCGGGCCATGGCGCGGATCGTGCGTCCGCGCGTGCACGGCTCGGCGTAGAGGCGCGTGAGGTCGCGCGTCCGGTAGCGAATCATCGGCGTACCGAAGCGGTCGAGCGTCGTGAAGACGAGCTCGCCCTCCTCTCCGTCGGGGAGCGGCTCGAGCGTCTCGGGGTCAACGATCTCCGGATAGTAGTGGTCCTCGA
>JAKSJZ010000034.1 GCA_024401995.1 Bacteroidales bacterium | reverse complement strand
ATTGTGCTCCACGATGTCAAGAAGTTCTTCGAAATTGTTGTAGTGGAACGGGATAGTGCTGCCTCTCAGCCCCTTGGGCACCCCGGCGGGTTCAAGCCCCGGAAGAAGATGGCCGGCAAGCGCGTCGTTCTCTCCGAGGTTGACCGAAAGATACCAGTCGTGCCAGCCGTGATAGCCGCAGATGGCGAGCTTGTCCTTGCCCGTCGCAGCCCTGGCAATCCGCACCGTAATTGCATTGATTTCTCCTCCGGTGCGGGCAAAACGCACCATATCCGCCCACGGATTGAGCCCTATCAGCCTTTCGGCCAAAGCGACTTCCTCCGGGCAGTTGAAGGTCGACATATTCCCGTCCTTCACCACTTTTGCAACCGCCTCATCGACTTCCTCGCGCCCATATCCAAGTACGTTCGTGCCTATGCCCATAATGCTGCAGTCGATATACTCCCTGCCGTCAAGATCCCAGACCCTGCATCCTTGCGCCTTGCTGAAATACGCGGGCCACTGATCCGGGAGGAACATCTCCGGGCGTTTTGAAAGCAACATATTGCCGCCAGGAATCAATTTCTTGGCTTTCTTGTACAATTCTTGACCTTTTCCCATATTATTCAATCTTCTTATCGTTTTTAACGGATTCAGCATAGCCTTCGTTGCGTTCATACATACTGTTGAGAGCAAACACTTCTCCGTGGCCGGCAAGATAATCGGCATACTGCTTCCACCCAAGCGAAGTTCCTTCAGCCCGGACAAGGGCGCTTATCAGTTCGAAATCCTCCGGTGTGTCGATTGTAATCCTGTATGACGAGAAATCCCCTTCAGGACAACGCACATAATGTGTCTTGAACATATTTCCACCCTTTGCAGTCCCGTTCTTCCAGATATATGGTGTGACGTGTTCACGTTCCGACGTCAATTTCGCTTCCTTATATGCCCGTTCCAGAGCTTCAAACCTGAACACCTCGGTATCAAGGCCGTCCGGATAACTCTGCGGATCGGTGGACACATAATCACAGTCGTGGGCGAGGGTGTAACGGATAACCCCGTCAATGACCTCCGGATCTATCAGGGGGCAGTCCGAGGTGAGCCTCACCACATAATCCGGTCTTTCCTCGAGCGCCGTATCATAGAATCTCTTCAGGACATCATCGACCGACCCCTGGAAGTATTCCACCCCTACCTTGCGGGCTACGTCGATGATATACCGGGAGCCCTCTTCGTCGGTTGTGGCAATCTTGAGCTTGGATACCAGCGACGAGCGGAGAATTCTGCGAAGATGGATTTCCAGGAGGGTCTGGCCGTCAATCTCCTTGAGAATCTTTGCAGGTAACCGTGTGGAACCGTAGCGGGCCTGTGTGATGGCAAGTATTTTCATTTCAATTCCAATTGACAGGGTTAAGCAGCGCCGTCTCGGCCACGTCTATGCCGGGGTCAACGGCCCTGTCTCCTATTGCAATGATGTTCGAGCGCAGCTGGGCGACATTGTCGACACCGACAAGAACACCACCCACATAAGGATTATGCACATTGAAATTCAACGCAATCTCGTGAATTCCCATATTATTGTCAGCAGCGCATCTGTCAAGCGCCTCCAGATACTTCCTCATAGGCTTCAACCTCTCCGGCAGACTGTCCCGATCCTTAAAGAACAACCCCTGAAGAAAAGTGCTTCTCACGTGTATCTCGACCCCGGACTCGCAAAGTTCCTTGAGATACGTGTCGAATTTTCTGTCAAATACGTTACGGGGTATCTGCAACAGGTCGAATTCGACACCTTTCTCAAGAATCATATCCAGTTCTTCGGGAGAATAAAGAGAAAAGCCGATTTTGCTCACCCTCCCAGTGTCCCTCAAACACAGAAAATCATCCCAGATTCCGGGATTTTCCTTCCATACATCAAAATGATGCAGCAGATACCCGTACAGGCTTGTTCTGCCAAGACGTCTGAGCGAGGTTTCGAACGCTTCGGCAACGCCTCCCCCGCCCTTCGGGTATTTGGAGACAATTCCGAACGGCCTGCAGGCTTCGCACGAGCCGAGAACGTCTTCCGACTCCCCATATGCACTTGACGTATCCAGGAGAGAAACGCCCGATGAGAATGCCGCCACAGCGATATCGTTCACGGCCTTCGCATCCGGCCTTCCAGCGGAATTTATTCCGTACCGGCAGCCGAACTGGACCGTACCCAATACCAATTTTTCAGCGCCTGTCATCTCCCGACGAATTCAATGACCTTCTCTATTACCCAGTCCTGCTCCTCATCCGTAAGCGACGGGAACATAGGCAGCGCGAGACAATGCCGGTAGTATTCCTCCGCCGCCGGCGTATCTCCTTCCTTCCAGCCGAACTGCCTGTAATAAGGCATAGTGTGGGCCGGGATATAGAGCACCTGGGACAAAATTCCGTTCTCCCTCAGAAAATCATAAAGTTCCTTCCTCTTCCCGACCTGTATTACGTACAGGTGGAAAGCGTGGGTTATCCCTTCGGCACGGAACGGGGTACGTATATCCATACCCCTGAACGCCTCGTCATATTTGCGCGCGATTTCATTCCTCCGGCTTATGCTCCAGTCGAGGCGCTTCAACTGCGATATCCCCAGCGCGGCCTGCAGCTCCGTGATGCGGTAGTTGAATCCCAACTCCTGCATCTCATAGTACCAACCTCCGTCAACCTTTGTCATAAGGTCCGGGTTCTTGGTGATTCCGTGTGTACGATACAGAGCCAATTTGTTGTAAAGGTCAGGATTGTTGGTCGTTACTGCGCCGCCCTCGCCCGTGGCTATATGCTTCACAGGATGAAAGGAGAAACAGGTAAGGTCCGCATACCTGCAGTTCCCGACCATCTGCTTGTCCCCCCTGCTGTCCGAGAAACTGCCTCCCGGCGCGTGGCAGGCATCGACGACGATTGCAAATCCGTACCTGTCGGCGAGACGGCGGAACTTCTCCTCGTCAACCGGATAGCCGGCGAAATCAACGGGCACAACCGCTTTGTACGTACCCTTCGGCGAAGCCTTGAGTATCTCTTCCAGCTTCGCGACGTCCATACAGTACGTATCGGGATCTATGTCGCAGAAAACAATCTCGGCCCCGGCGTATCTGAACCCGTTGGCGCTCGCGACGAACGTTATGGGGGTTGTAATCACTTTGTCCCCAGGCCTGATACCCAGAGCAAGGGCGCAGAGATGCAGGGCGGCAGTACCATTGCTGACCATACAGGCATATCTGCAGCCAAGATACCCGGCAAAGTCCTTTTCAAAGTTCTCGATTCCCGGGCCCTGGGTCATATAATCCGACTTCAGGGCCTCGACCACCGCCTGAACATCCCCGTCCGTGATGAATTGGTGGCCGTATGGTATAGGATGGTCAATCATTGCAGAGTTCGGCGATCTTCTTTCTCAAGGACTCTATGGTCTCCCATTCGGTATTGCTGTCGGAGCTGTAGTGAAAACCTTCAGGTACCGGTCCGGCATTGTGGTGCTTCATATAATCCTCCCTGCTGCGTCCCTCCTTGAAGGAAATGGAAGGCAATATTGCATAATACCGGCCCAGATCTATCGTATTCAGCGAATCAGTCGCCGTTATCATTTCCTCGTGAAGCTTCTCTCCCGGGCGTATCCCGACCTCTACCTGCGGCAGGTCGGGAGCAATCGCCGTGGCGACGTCGCAAATGTGGTATGACGGTATCTTGGGGACGAATATCTCGCCTCCCAGATGATTCTTGAGCGCATACATAACCAGATCCACACCGGCCTGCAGGGAGATGTTGAAACGTGTCATACGCATATCCGTAATCGGAAGATTGGCTGCGCCGCCGTCCCTGCGCTCAATGAAGAACGGTATCACGGAGCCGCGCGACCCCATTACGTTTCCGTAACGCACCACTGAAAAACGTATTTTCCTGCTTCCGCTTATATTGTTCGCGGCAACGAAAAGCTTGTCTGACGTGAGTTTGGTCGCACCGTACAGATTTATCGGAGCGCAGGCCTTGTCCGTGGAAAGGGCCACAACTGACTCAACTCCACAGGCGAGCGCCGCATTTATGACGTTCTGCGCTCCGTTTACGTTGGTCTTGATGCACTCGTCCGGGTTGTATTCGGCAGTATCGACCTGCTTGATGGCGGCTGCGTGGATTATCACGTCAATACCCTCACAAGCCCTCTTCAGCCGGTCCGCATCACGCACGTCACCGATAAAATACCTCATCTGGGGATATTTCGCCTCGGGATATTCCTTCTTCATCTGATATTGCTTCACCTCACCCCTGGAGTATATCACGATGCGCTTCACACCCGGGTAGTCGCGGAGAATCGTTTCAACGAATTTGTGCCCGAAAGAACCGGTCCCGCCGGTGATAAGCACTGATTTGCCGTTCAACATATTCGATATAATTTGTTACAACCTTCAAAAGTAATAATTTTTCACTGATTTCGCTACCTTTGCAAGGTTTAAAATTATGACTCCGAACGACGAATACGCCGATTTCATCCTGGACAAGCTGGCCCGCCTGGAGGTCGTGTCGTCCCGCAGGATGTTCGGGGGCCGGGTCATCCATATGGCCGGGAAGGTCCTGGGCTTCATCTTCGAGGAAACCTTCTTCTTCGAGCCCGGACCGACGGCGGAGAGGATGTTGCCCGATGCGCCGCGCAGGGAGCTGTTTCCGGGCTCCAAGCTGTTTTTCATAATAGACGAATCCATAAGCGCCGCAAGGCTTTGCGAACTGGCGGAAGCCTGCTACGACGACTTCCCCCTGTCGAAGCCCCGCAAGCGCAGCAGGCAGGACGCTCTCCGCAAGAAAGAGGTGGAGGAGCGCTTTCCGTTTTCAAAAAATCTGGAAAATAAGTAAATTCGCCACGGTTCCGACAGCCTGTCTATGGAAGAAGTCATAAATGCGATAACCGGGGCGTTGTGGAGTCCGGTGGTGGTGGTGATACTGCTCCTGTCCGGGCTGTATTTCTCGATACGCACCGGATTCATCCAGCTCAGGGGTCTGCCCGATATGCTCCGCATATTCAAGCCGGGCAGGAAATCCGACTCTGATGGGGGCATCAGTTCATTCCACGCGCTCTGCCTGTCGCTTGCCGGGCGCGTCGGTACCGGCAACATAGTCGGGGTGGCCACGGCGATTGCCATAGGCGGGCCGGGTTCCGTATTCTGGATGTGGGTGGTGGCGTTCTTCAACGCCGCTACGGCCTTCGCCGAATCGACCCTTTCACAGATATATCATTTCAAGTACAAGGGCCTTTGGAGAGGCGGGCCCGCCGCCTACATAAGCGAAGGCCTTCACAGCAAATGGCTCGCCGTCATTTTCGCCGTCTGCACCATCGCCGGCAGCGGGTTGTTCGGTACCACAGTACAGTCGAACGGCGCGGCCACGGCCGTCTATAACACCTTCGGCCTCAACACAGTTTGGGGCGGATGCATCATTGCGGCCTTTACGGGCATAGTCGTATTCGGCGGCGTAAGGCGCATAGCCAGAGTGGCAGGCATAATCACCCCCTTCATGGCGTTGGGCTACATTCTCATATCCATCATAGTACTGGTCTGCAACCATACGGCAATCATCCCGGCTTTCAAGTCCATATTCACGAACGCCTTCGGCATCCACCCGCTTGTCTCCGGCATCATAGGTACCACGATTTCGATGGGCGTCAAGCGCGGGCTGTTCTCCAACGAGGCGGGCCAGGGTACAGGCGCCATCTCATCCGCGGCCGCACAGGTCAAGCACCCTGCGGAACAGGGACTTGCGCAATCATTTTCAGTCTATATCGACACCCTGTTCGTATGCACGGCGACCGCGCTGATGATACTTGTCACAGACTCGTACAATATCGTTGACCCGAATACGGATACAATCCTGCTGGCGAAAGCCACGGAATTAGGAAACAACTACGTCGCATTCACGCAGGCGGCCATCTCCACGGTGTTCGGCAACCTGGGAAGCGCATTTGTCAGCATCTCCCTTTTATTCTTCGCCTTCACCACGATTATGGCCTACTATTTCTACTCCGAATCAAGCATCGTCTACCTTTTCAGGGAGAAGAGCGACAGATGTAAGAAATTCACCCTGACCGCATTCAACGTACTATTCCTCGTGGCCATAGTGTACGGCTCCATCAAGGAAGCCGACTTCGTCTGGTCGCTGGCCGATCTGGGAGTAGGGGTTATGGTATGGATAAACGTGGCGTCGCTCCTGCTGCTGTCTCCCATCGTATTCAAGTCGCTGGAAGACTACCGCAACCGCAAGCGCCGCCGGTAAGACTCTACTCGAGTTCCTTTTCAGGTTGAGGACAGGTGAAGCCGTAGATGCTGCTGAAGTCATAGGACCCCATCTTCGCGGGCTTGAAGACGAAGGCATATTCTCCGGGCAGCAGCGCAGCCGTTATCTCGAAGGTGTTCTCGTCCACCAGCTCCCATTGGAACTCCATCCTGTTGTGCTTCCTGGTGTCGATGCCCTGGACGGAAACACCCCTGTCATACACACGCTTTCCTTTCACCACTTCGAGGGGAACGATCATAATCAGGTCGGGAGTCATCGTCTTGACGAAAGGGTCATAGATTTTCGGGGTCTTGCGAAGCACCTTCCTCTCGGGGTCGATGACCATTATGAACTTGCCCGTCGCCGTCACGCCGGACGTCTCGCCCTTGTAATCGAACCTGGAGTTGCCGACTTCCACGCCGATGACGTTGATACCTGATTTGACGTTGACTGCGGGGGTATAGGTCAGATGGGTGGGCGTTCCGTCAACCACGGCGTAGATTCCGGGGGCGAGCCTTTCGTCCTGGGCTGATGCACTTACCGTCACCAGCAATGCGCCGGCAAGTGCGGCCGCAAAAATTTCGAGTCTTTTCATTATCATAATATTTATTGGTCATTCGGACAATATCCGTCTTGCGGCAAGACGTCCCGCCACAAGATAGGTAATTAAGGAAAGTATGGTCGCAAGAGTCTCTCCAATCCAGAACGAGTGCCAGATGGAGATGCCGCCGGCCTTTACCGTCACCGCCATCACCGCAGCCACCGTAAGGGTATGGAACACGGCGATGATCATCGCGGCCACCGTCTGCTTCCGGACAAGGCAGGCCGCCTCGAACACGAACGCCAGCCCGAATCCCGGCATACACCACGCAAAAAGCTTCAGCGACCTGATTGCGCTGTCATATATCGCGCCGTCCGCATCCAGGTTGAAGAGCGCAGCCACACCGCCGGGGCAGAACTCCACCACGGCGAAGACCGCCAGGCTCATCACAAGTATTATCACCGACGAGCGCCTTACCATCGACGAGAAACTCTCCGTATCCCCGGCTCCCAGGCACACACCTCCTATACCCTGCATCGCCTGCCCCGTCCCTCCGAGGAAAAGGTTCACGACAAGCAGGGTGTTCATCGCCACGGACATCACGGCAAGGCCCGATGCCGACTCGACGGACAGAATCATATTGTTGACAAGAAGCAGCCTCAGGAACATACAGGTGGTATCCACCACCATCGGAAGGCCTATGTAAACGGCGGCCGACCGGTTTATCATCCTCCACTCCCCGGTGAGCGCAAGCCTGCATCCGGTCCTGCGGAAATGCACCGATACGACGAGGATGCCTGTCACGTACCCTACAGCCGTGGCCCAGGCGGCTCCCGCGATGCCCCAGCCGAAATACTTCATGAACAGTATGTCACATACGAGATTGACGGCGTTCGCGATGAAAACCGCAAGCGCGACAAGCTTCGGGGCATTGTCGGTGCGCACGAAGGCGTTGGTGCCGAACATTATTATCATCAGTCCGCCGGTGCTTATCATTATGCGCCCGTAAGTGACGGCGCTGTCATATATCGCCGGGTCATTGCTCGTGAAACGCGCAAGGGCTCCCGTCAGCAGCAGGCCCGACACAAGCATAACCCCGGCGGCGACGGCATTCATAAGCATCGAGAACGAGAAATACCCCCTTATCCCCCTGTTGTCACGCTCCCCTATCGCATAGGCCACCAGCATGGCGCTGCCGGTATTCAGCAGTACGGTAACGGCGAAAATGAACTGATTGACGGGCTGGAGGGAGGTGATGGCCGCAAGTCCGACCGGGCCCAGCAGGTGACCGGCAATGATGCTGTCCACAATCATCGCGAGCGTCGAAGCAAGGTTCGCCAGGATTGCCGCCCAGAGGAAAGAATAGAATTTCCGAATCTCCGCCTTCATAACCGGAGCAAAGTTAGTCAATGCCGCTCAAAAATCAAACTGCACCGCCCCTTCGACCCTGTCAGACCGATTGGAAGACCACGGATAAAGCACGGCGGCGACCCTGACGCTGACCCATTCCCACCTGAAGTGGAGCGAGGCGGACCATCCCCTTCCGTAGTAGGCGAACGAATTGAAATTGCCCGGCCCGTCCCTCTGGTACGCATATATCCTGTCATCCCAGTCATCTATCCTGAAAAGGGTGAAGCGCCCGTAGAGACGGAACAGCCCCTCATAGCCGGCCTCCACGTACCACAGCCACGCAAACCGCTTGCAGTACAGACCATTCCACCGGGCAGCAATCTTCCACGGCCCGTATCCGACAGTTGCGTCCAGCCTCAAGTCCGGCTTCCACTTCGACGCCTCCTCCGGCCTGTACCTCAACGAGCCCCTCACTTCGGGGACGAACTTCCAGCCTCCGGCCTCCAGCGTATGCGCATACGAACATACCGTCTTGTAATGCGACGTCCCCTTTGACGGGTGGTAGGCCGCATCGAGCGTCAGCGACAGACTTCCGTCTCCATAGCCCAGAGAGGCTCCATACTCGTCCGTGGCGTAAGTCGATGAACGCAGGGCCCCGGCAAGCGGAGAATCGAATCCGGCCTGATAGAACCTGAGGGCAAGCGACAGAATCCGCCTGTAGGCAGGCAGCCAGGCAGCCCCGGCAAGTGCGCCGAACTTCATATTCCTCTCCCCTTTCAGCCCCAGGTCGAAGGCCGCCTCCCCGAAAAAGTCGAAATCGCCCGTATGCGCCTTGACGTCAGCCCCTCCAACTACCTGCTCCGCGGAGGCGACGCAGGTGAAGGAATGCTGCTCCGAGTAGCCGGTCCGCCCGGCATTGAGCACGAGCCGGCCCAGGGAGGCCTTCCCGTCCGGATGGGTATAAGCGGCGATACAGTTCCACGCGCCCCTCCCGTACGATGCGGCAACTCCCCTCATATATGAAGTATAGGACCGTGAGACGGAAAGGCCTGTGGGGTTGCGCGAGAGCGCCGATGGAGAGCCTACCCCGGACAGCGAGAATCCGCTCCACACGCACAGACCCTGTCCGAGCCTGAGCGAATAATCGCCGGCCACAAGTTTCCAGCCCTTATGGGACCATCCTGCGGATACGGTGAAGCGGAAAGAACCCTTTGCGCTTTTCTGCGCCTCCCCCTTGACCGAGGCGAATGCGTCCAGCCCGAACGGAGCCGACACCGATGACTTGGCCCCATACTGGAAGACGGGCGGCCCGTAGCCGCCTCCGGTCGGCTTCTCGCTCTTCACGGCCAGCCGTGCCGAGCAGTCGGCCGAGACCCTGCGCAGCTGCGGGCCGTACGATTCGAAAGAGATGAAAGGCCTGAGCGCAGCCGCCATCTCCGATCCGATTCCGCCCACCAGGGAGAGTTCGGCAACCGAAAGTATATCGCCGTGCCGCGCCCGGTAATCGAGCAGTGCCGCGGCGGCGTATGGCGAAAACAGTCCGCTCCCCTGCAGAACGGAAGCCGTGGCGGAATTGATTTCGACGGGGCGGCGCGACAGCTCCAGATAACGTTCCGCTTCCGATTCGTCGAGGTCCTCGACGCTCGCGGCGCCGCTGAAGAAAACGGCCCCGCGAATCACCTCGTCCTCCTTCGGCCCGGACAGGACGGACAGAGCCAGCGCAATGAATGCAATGGTTTTCATAGTTCAAGTTTTGAATGCAATATATGAAAATTTCGTTACCTTTGCACTATCTATGGACAAAGTGACTATAAAAGACAAGACGTTCCGCCGGTATATGGGCGCGGACGAGATTGCGTCCGTCATCAAGGACGTGGCTTCAAGGCTCAACAAAGACTACAAGGACAAGGGTGGCGAACCTCCCATCCTGCTCTGCGTACTGAACGGGGCGATGTTCTTCGCCGTGGGGCTTATGCTCGAGCTGGACTTCCCCGTCCAGGTCGAAAGCATCAAGCTGCGCTCCTATGAGGGCACTTCCTCAAGCGGCCATATCGAACTCACTTCTCCCCTCACCTCCGACGTGAAAGGCCGGGAGGTCATCATCTGCGAAGACATAGTCGATACCGGCAACACGATGGAATTCCTTCTGGACCATCTGAAGTCGAAGGGCGCCGCGGACATCAGGATATGCAGCTTTATGTTCAAGCCGGGCTCATTCGGCAAGTCGTTCTCCATCGACTACATAGGCAAGTCGATTCCCAACGATTTCATTGTGGGCTTCGGCTTCGACTACGACAATATGGGGCGCAACCTCAAGGGTATCTACTCCCTTGACAAATAACCGCCGCGAAGGTTTTTCTCCCGCTTTCACGCACGGCCACGTCCGACCAACCTTTCCCGAATATGTCAGTTCAAGTCAAGGAAGTCATAAACAGGAGGGATTTGCGCAGGTTCATCCTGTTCCCCGAATCCCTTTACAAGGACAACCCGTACTATACGCCTCCGCTGTTTTTCGGCGAGTTCGCCACGCTCTGGCGCAAGGCCAATCCGGCATCCGAATTCTGCGACTACGCACTTTATCTCGCATATAAGGACGGACGCATTGCGGGCAGGATTGCGGCCATAGTCAACCGCCTTGCCAATTCGAAGTGGAATCACAGGGAGGTCCGTTTCGGATGGTTCGACTTCATAGACGACAGGGAGGTGTCGGCCGCGCTTATATCAAAGGCGTCGGAATTCGGCAGGCAAAGGGGTATGGACTCCATCGTAGGCCCCCTCGGCTTCACGGATTTCGACCCGGAAGGGATGCTTGTGGAAGGATTCGACCGTCCGAGTACGATGGCTCTGAGATACAATTATCCCTACTACAGGGAGCATATTGAGGCGCTCGGGTTCGCAAAGGATGTGGACTGGCTGGAATGCAGGATTTTCTGCAGGGGCAATGTCCCGGAGAGGATGCTCCGGTTCTCAAAAATCGCAGCCGAAAGGTCCCGCGTCCACGTCAGGAAAATCGACCGCAGGACTCTTATCAAAGGCAAATACAGCCTCAAGATTTTCAAATTGATAAATCTTTGCTACAAGGACCTTTATGACTTCACGATACTGCCGGACCACATGTCCGAGAAGTACATAGGCTTCTACATTCATTTCGTGAACCCGAAATACATTTCACTCGTCGAGAACGACAAGGGGGAGCTTGTGGCCTTCGGAATTTCAATGCCGTCCCTGGCGCGCGCCCTGCAGAAATGCCGCGGCCGTATTCTGCCTTTCGGCTGGTGGCATATACTCAGGGCGATGCACGGCAAAGGCAATGACGGAATCGAGATGCTTCTCATAGGCGTCCATCCCGACTACCGCAATACGGCCATCAATTCCCTTATGTTCGAGGACCTTTACCGCAAGTACGTCGATGACGGCTTCGAATGGGCCGAGACGAACGCCACACTCGAGACCAATTTCCTGTGTATGAGACAATGGGACGAATTCTCAAAAGAGTGCGCCAAGAGGCGCAGGGCCTACAAGAAGCCGTTGAAATGAAAATATTCCTTCCGCTGCTGGCCTTATTGGCCGTATCCTGCGCCGCATCCACGGATCCGGCGAGGGAGGTCATCACCGATTTTGCCGGGAAGGACTTTCCTGTCAGACTGTCCCTTGACCTCGATAAGACCGACGGCTGCGACCGTTTCAGTTATCGGGTCAGCGACGGTACTCTGTGCATCGAGGGGAGCAGCAACGTGGCCCTGTGCCGCGGATTCTACGAATACGTCAAATCGCAGGGGGCCGGTATCTGTTCCTGGTCGGGCGACAGGTTCGACCTGCCGGAACGCCTCGAAGAATCGGAGAGCGTGTCCGGGGTCTCCCCTTTCCGGCATCACTACTACTTCAATGTCGTCACCTACGGTTATACGATGGCATATTGGGACTGGGAGCGGTGGAGCCGCGAGATTGACTGGATGGCTCTGCACGGGATAGATATGCCGCTTGCGCTGGTCGCCAACGAAGCCATCACGGCCCGCGTATGGAAGAAGCTGGGCCTGAGCGACGACGAGATTGCCGACTACTTCGTGGGTCCCGCCCATTTCCCCTGGATGAGGATGGGCAACATAAGCCACCACGACGGTCCCCTGCCGGCCGAATGGCACGAGGGCCAGGTGAAACTGATGCACCGCATTCTTGACAAGATGCGCTCCCTGGGGATGAGCCCCATCTGTCCCGCCTTCGCGGGATTCGTGCCGCAGGCGATGAAAAGGCTCTATCCCGACCTCAACCTTATGGAGATGTCATGGTCCGGCGGCGCATTTCACAACTGGATGATAGACCCTCAGGACGACCTGTTCGGGCAGATAGGCCGTATGTTCATCGAGGAGTGGGAGGCCGAGTTCGGCAAGTGCGGATATTACCTGGCAGACAGTTTCAACGAGATGGACATCCCCTTCCCGCCGAAGGGCGACCCGTCCAGGTATTCGCTGCTGGCCGACTACGGCGCGAAGGTGTACGGAGCCATCAGCGCCGGCAACCCCGATGCCGTATGGGTGATGCAGGGCTGGATGTTCGGTTACCAGCACGATATCTGGGACTACGAGACGCTCTCGGCCCTGGTGAGCGGAGTCCCCGATGACAAGATGCTCATTCTTGACCTCGCGGCGGACTACAACAGGTGCAAATGGCACTCCGAATACAACTGGGAGTATTACAGGGGGTTCTTCGGCAAGCAGTGGGTGTACAGCGTGATTCCCAATATGGGCGGCAAGACCGGACTGACCGGTATCCTCGACTTCTACGCCAACGGCCGCCTCGACGCGATGAATTCGTCGAACCGCGGCAACCTGGCCGCTTTCGGCTTCGCCCCGGAAGGCATCGAGAACAACGAGGTGATATACGAACTTCTCTCGGACGCCGGGTGGACCGACGGGGAGATCGACCTCGACGCCTGGCTGGAAAACTACAGCCTCTGCCGCTATGGAGCCGTACCCGAGGGGATTAAGACCTTCTGGAAAGAATTGCGCAAGGGAGTTTACGGGACGTTCACGGACCATCCGCGCTATGTCTGGCAGTTCCGCCCCGGACTTGCCGGGCGCGGTTCGATTCATATCGACGACCATCTTTTCAAGGCCGCGAAGGCGTTTGCGTCAGCCTCGGGCGAATTGGGAGACTCCCCTCTCTATGCCGCCGACCTTGAGGAGATGACGGCACATTATCTCGGGGCGCGGATGGAGGAGGCCGTGCTCGACATCTATGACAAGGCGGCCCGCGGCAAGAACTTCCGTGCCCGGGAGGAGGCTTTCCTCGATATGGGCGAGGCTTTGGACAGGGCTCTGGCCTCGCATCCCAACCTCAGGCTCGATAACTGGATAGGATACGCCCGCGCCTGGGGTGATACGCCGGCGCTTGCCGATTACTACGAGCGCAACGCCAAACGTCTTGTCACCATCTGGGGGCCTCCTGTCGAGGATTATTCCGCCCGTATATGGTCCGGACTGGTGCGCGACTATTACCTGCCGCGCTGGCGGAAATGGTTCGACGCGCAGCGGGACGGGACGGGATTCGACTTCGCCTCCTGGGAAGAGAACTGGGTACGCAATTCTGCGGGGACATCAGCGGTGAAGCCGTTCGAAGACCCCGTGGCGGCCTGCGTCAGCCTTATGGAGCGATACTGACATTATATCATTTTATGATATATGAAAAGAATACTTGATTGCCTTGCGGTCCTGCTTTGTGTTGCAGGATGCCAGAAGTACGAAAGTACACTTCCGGAGTCTTCTCCGATTTATTTCAAGACCTATGACAAACAGATGGTGGAGGTCGGAGACGAAATCGAGGTGATGCTCTCGTCCCGTGTCACGAAAGACAATTATGCCGCCATCAAAGCGGAGATATCAAGCAGTCTGGGGGACGTGACGGCTGTCACTACGAAGGGAGGGAACGCCTCATCCTGGGAAATCGAGGTGAAGAATCCAGAATTCGGCGATGAGGGGAAGGTGTCGAAAAATCCGGTTGTAATTATCCGGAAGGCAGTTCCCGGCTATTCGAATGACGCAGTCCTCACCGTTACGCTCATTGACAATGCGGGCAAGAGTTTCAGCGTCTCAAAGACCTTGAGCCCGGAGAAAATCAGCGCTGACCTTGTCGTTTACGGCAAAATCTTCACATCCGACAACTACGAACTCGCAGAGGCCTTCGCGGTGAAAGACGGCAAGTATATCTATGTGGGCGACAGTGCGAGCGCAGCCGTATTTGTGGAGGAAGGCAGGACCCAGGTGATAGACCATAGCAGGAAAGGCCTCGTAATGCCTTCCTGCGGCGACGGCCATGCTCACTATATGACAGGATACGGTTTCAAGTCCGTTGGCACAATGATCAGCAATAAGGCCACCGTGGATGATTTCCTCAACAAAATCGTTCCGGAGGCGGCTGAAAAGGCCAGACAGAAAGGAAGTTCCGCAATTTTCGGATTCGGTTGGAATTATTTTGCCTTCAAGGACAATATACCCACCCGTCAGCAACTTGATTCAATTTGCAGCGACATCCCGATGTACTTCGCGGATGAGGAGGGCCATAAGGGCCTGGCAAATACCATCTGTCTGGTGAAGGCCGGTATCCTCAGTGCAGACGGGAAGGCCATCAAAAAGGGTACCGATATCAGGGGAGGCGAGATTATGGTGGACGCGAACGGCATCCCCAACGGTTTTGTCAAGGAGCAGGCAGGCACATACGTCCGGTCGGCCTTGGACAATGACAAACTCTATACTGTCGAGGTTGCCTCCAATGATATCAGGCAGATTCAGGACCGTCTTCTTAGCAACGGCTATACAATGTATATGGACGGTTGGAGCAATTATTTCTTCAATGACAATTTCTACAAGGCCGCCAAGAATCTCGACGAGGCCGGGGATCTCAATATCATCACAGGCTTGAGCCACGAGATTGAAAGCTGGGCTGCCGACACCCTGTCGACCGCAATAGCGAAGGCAATCGCTGTCAGGAACGCCTACGCCTCCGACCATATCCTGCCAAGATGGATCAAGCTGTTCATCGACGGCACGGTAGAAGGAGGCACCGGTTATGTTGAGCCGCTGTATCCCGCAACCGAGGACCAGCCGGAACATCAGGGGCTGGTCAACTGGACGGAGGAAGAAGTGAAAGGCATCACGAGCGAAGCCAACAACGCCGGAATCACATTGCATATCCACACAATGGGCAACAAGGCCGTCAACCTCTGTGTCAATGCATTTATTGCAGGCGGGAAGGATGAAATGAGGAACACGGTCGTACACGTCCGCAACGTGATGCCCGCCGACTGGCAGCGTATGGCCGCTCATAACATTTATGCGGTAAGCGGTATGCTCTGGCATCATTTCCACTATATGGCACCATATTATTTGTGGTGGGAGGGTATGGTCCCCGAAGGTATGGAATTCGAGTCCTATCCTATGCTGTCGTTCTTCAATTTCGGCATCAATATGTCTTCCCATACCGATTATCCCGCTTTGTCCGGCAGTCCGGAAGACCCGTTCGGCATTATGGAGATTGCCGTCACGGGGATGCTGGACCATACTCAGGAATACTACTGGTGGCCTGAAGAGCTCATAACCCGTGAGCAGGCACTTACCGCCCTGACCATCAACGTGGCAAAGCAGATGTTCATCGATGAAGAGAGAGGCAGCATAACCACAGGCAAATATGCCGACTTCATTCTTGTGGACAAGGATGTGCTGTCCTGTCCTGTGATGCAGATTCATACGGCCAAGACTGCCGCCACCTATTTCGAAGGGGAGAAAGTTTTCCCGCGGCTCCGTTAGAGCAAGCGGCTCACCTAACGCAGGACTGTAGCGGGGAGGGCGGTGGCCTCCTGAAAAGAAAGGGAGAAAGTCGGCCACGCCCTTC
>JAKSJZ010000033.1 GCA_024401995.1 Bacteroidales bacterium | reverse complement strand
CCGATGCGCCGGGTGCGCCTCGGCGTTCACCGCGGGGCTGCTCCTTTCCTGAACGCATCCAATTTCCCACTGTCGAAAAAATCCCCGAGGCCGAAGGGGGCGACGTGTCCGAAAAGGACGTCATCCGTCATAAACAGCTCCGTCATCTCCCTTATTTCCGCCTCCGATTTCATAAGATCCCTCGTACGGGCGACATTCTCCCGGCCGAAACGACCGGCGAAAACGGCCTCCAACTCATCCTCCATAGTCCCCGCATACAGGTCTATGGCAAGGACGGGGGCGCCGGCCGAATCGAGAACATCAAGAATCTCATCCCAACCTCTCCAAAGGCGACCTGCCACCCGGGTACAGGGGAACTTGTCGTAGTTTGACTTTCTCATCGCCCGTTATGGATTGGCGGTTTGACGGTGGAACGCGCAGAAGACCAGATAGAGCATACAGAGCGCAATCACGGCAAGCGACCCGTTCTGGTTGCCGACCATATCGGTAGCGACACCCATCAGAGGAGGAATAACGGCTCCGCCGCACACGCCGGTAATCATAAACCCCGAAATCTCGTTCGCCTTGTCGGGACGTGCCTTGAGCGCGAAGGAGAAAAGTACGGAGAATATGCTGGAGCAGAAGAAACCTACAAGCCCGACAAATACGAGGACCACCTTGGGGTTCCCCGTGAAAAACAGCGCCGCGACGGACAGCACGGCCAGCAGGATGTTGATTTTGAAATACTTCCTCTCGTCCATCCGCGACAGGAGAATCGACCCCGCGAAAGCTCCCGCAGTCCTGCACACGAAATATACGCTGGCCGCAAGCGCCGCCTTCTCGACGGCCCACCCGGCCCTTTCTATCATCAGTTTGGTGGAAACGGTATTTGTCCCGACGTCAATGCCCACAATGGCAAATATCCCAAGGAACAGCATCAGGATACGCCTGTCGGAGAGCAGCCCAAACGCCTGCCGGACGGTGGTGCCCCGAACCTGCTCCTCGTCCTCCCGTATCCGGGTAAGCGCAAGCCAAAGCCACACAATCAGCGTTATCAGGGCGTAAATGGGGAAAAGCATCCTCCAGTCTCCCAAAGTACTGGCCGCAAAAAGCGCAATGAGCGGGCCGCAGAACGAGGACAGCGCCTTTACGACCTGCCCGGCCGTAAGCGAACTTGCAAGGGAATCACCCTTCACCACACTGGCGAGCAAAGGGTTCAATGATACCTGAAGTATCGTGTTGCCTATCCCGAGAAGGACGAAGGCTGTCATACAGGTTACAAAATTGTAACTGATAAACGGAATCAGCATCGCGACGAAAGTGATGGCGTTGCTCACCTGCACGGTCCGCTTCCTCCCTATCCGGTTCATCAGCATCGAAGAAGGGACCGAAAGGGCCAGGAACCAGATGAAAACCATCGAAGGGATGAACCCCGCCACCGTTTCGCTCAAGGCAAAATCAACTTTGGCATAACTGGTGGCTATCCCGACCACGTCACAAAACCCCATCACAAAAAAGGCGCACAGTATCGGAACAATCCTGGAACCGGCTTTCATTTCAGTGTGTAATTAATTCACACAAATATACATACGATTTATACGAACCGCAAAATTTTCTTGACGGCAGCCCGCCGCACCCGGCAGTACGGCCGCGCAACCCGGTTGTCCTCCACTTCGATGGCGACGACTATTGATTTTCATCGCAGAATGAATCCAGTACATGCAACAGAACAATCCGCTGCCTGTCCGGGAACAGGGGCGGGTAGTTGTCGTCTGGAGTTATGACATTGCCCTTCACCTCAAGTCCGCGGACAGACCTGGCATATATCAGCGGCGAGCCGAAATCCACGAACTCATTGTTCAGTATGCGTATCCCGGAATGGAAACAGGAATCACCCTGGGCCCGGAGGTCGGCAATCTCCGGAGCGATGCTCACGACCGCCTCACAACCGCCGTAGCGGCTGGTAAGACAGTCGATGAACCGGTTGCCGGAAACGAGGACGTCGCGGCAGGCTCCGGTCTCATACCAGCCGTTGCAGTCCCCGCTTATCAGGATTGCGGTCCCGGCCACGTGATCGAAGGTGTTGCCGGTAACCACCACCTTTCCGGGAGTGGTGAACAGCGCCCCTCTGGCGCGGTTGTTCCCGACAAGATTGAAGCGGAACACGACATCGGGCGTCCTCGAAAGATTCTCGGCGCAATATCCGTCCGGGCCGGCGACCTCGGGAGGAATCTCTCCATCGACTTCCAGCATCAGTGTCTTTGCATCAAGCGGTCGGATTGAACGGACAAGTCCGGACCCGACCGGAAGCGAGGTACGCTTCGACAGGAACTGAATCCTGTCTCCGGGTCTTCCCCACTCGAGGCCGAACGTCTCGTGGTGGCGGAACTCCAGGAGGAAAACGTTACCTTCGGTGCGTCCGGCAACCGAAAGACCGATTCCGTGAACGTTTATGGCGTCATCCCCCATAGCCTCATAGCGGCCACGCTCGGAGAGGATGGTCCCGGAGCATTGTGAGAAATGGGTGGCGTCGCAAAGCGCGGACATATAGTGGTCTTCATCGCGCGGCACGACCCGGCATCCCTCCAACGTCACGTTGTGGCACATCTGGGCGAGCACACCCATACCGTGGGCTCCGAAGACGCTGACCGACTCCAGAGAGGCGTCGGAGTCGTCCTCGAGAAAAACCGCCGGACAGGGCCGGACTCCGGAGCGCATTATCAGTACGCTCCCCTCAGGTGCAGCATCGTATGGCAATCCGACATCTCCCGTATCATAGACAAGGTGACGGGTCGAACCGTCGATGACCATCGCGAAGAACGGCTCGATCCCGGGATTGTCATAAAGCATCTCCAGGGACGCGGAGCCATTCTCCGGATTCCTTGCAATCCGCCCGATGTCGGCCAGGGGTTCGGCGACGTCGACGCTGAAATTCCTCAAGGTGCAGTTTTCACAGCGGGCAAGCCTGACAGGCAGCATCGAGCCGTGGAATACCATATCGGCGCCCCCGCCGTCAAGAGTCACATGCGAAAACCCTTCGAGGTCTATTCCGACACTCCCCTCGAAACGTCCGTGATTGGAGATGAAACACTCCCTGACGCTCCCCGAAGATGGATGGAAGTCGTAACGCCCCGGCTCCAACACCAGCACAAGACTGTCCCCGCCGGAGTCTTTCAATTCGCGCAGGGCGGAGGCGAAGCGCTCAGTAAGGCTGTCCGCACCGGGCACGATCCCGTAATCGGACATCCCGACCACCTTCACCGACGGGCTGCACGCAACAGCAGCCGCAACCAGCGCCATCTCCGCAATTGTAGTCAATCCACGCATAACCATATTGTCATCAGTCAAATATACATATTGCCGTTCACACCACCAAATACAGGGTCGGCCACTTTGCCTCCGGCAGCCCGAAAACGGAGCAACACGAAAAAAATTGCTATATTTACATCCTTAACAGAGCAATGGACATAGATTTTGTAGTCACGTGGGTTGATGCGGACAACCCGGAGTGGCGGGCCGAGTTCTCAAAATATTCCCGCATCGGAAAAGCTGCCGGGATAGGGACTTCAATGGCACGCTTCCGCGACTATGGTCTGCTCAGATACTGGTTCCGCGGCGTGGAGAAATTCGCTCCCTGGGTGAGGACAATCCATTTCGTAACCTCGGGCGAAGTACCGGACTGGCTCGATACGGCGAACCCCCGGATCCACCTGGTCCGCCATTCGGACATAATCCCCGAACAGTTCCTGCCCACGTTCAATTCCGTAGTGGTGGAGCGCTACCTCCACAGAATCGAAGGCCTGGCGGAGCATTTCGTCTATTTCAATGACGATTTCTTCATCATCAACCAAGTCGGCCCCGAGCGCTTCTTCCGGAACGGCCTGCCCTGCGACATCGCCACCTTCCAGGTCAACCCGGCCTGGTCGCAATGGTACGTGAGAATCCGGAACAATACCCGTATGATTAACCGCCATTTCGACAAGAAGCCGGTCATGGAGCAATTTGCGGACAAGTGGTTCTGCAAGGATTATGGCTGGAGGGCTGTCTGGAACCACCTGCTCCGGCCCTACGGCAAGTTCGTCACCCTGCGAACACCCCACAATGCCCAACCGTTCCTGAAATCGACGTTCAACGAAGTATGGAACGCCGTCGGGAAGGAACTCACCGAGACATCGGCGAACAGATTCCGCGCCCGCAACGACTATACGCCGGAGCTGTTCCGGGCCTGGCAGATATGCAGCGGACGGTTCGAGCCATACAACACCTACCGCGACACGAGGATGTTCGCGCTTTTCATCCATTCAGGAAAGGCGGTCAAGTCAATCAGGGGACAGAGATACAGTCTTGTCTGCCTGAACGACCACAGGTTCATCATAAACTACCGTAAGGTGATATCGAGGCTGCGTGACGCCCTCGAGCAGATTCTGCCCGAGAAGTCAAGTTGGGAGAAAGACTATGCACAAGATACTCGCTGAAGCAATTGCAGGTATGATCCCAGCCAAAATGGCCCGCAACCGCTGGAGGGGCATCCTGAGATACGGGATAATAAAGGCCGTGAGGCTCAAGGCCCGGCGCCGTCGGGACCTTTCGGAGCCGGAAGTCTATCTGTCAGTCTGTGCCATAGCGAAAGACGAGGGGCGTTACTTTGACGAATGGATCGGGTGGCACCTTTCCAAAGGGGTTGACAGGTTCTACATCTATGACAACGGGAGTACCGACAACACCCGCGACGTTCTTCAGCCCTACATCGACAGCGGAGTGGTCGAATACCGGTACTGGCCCGGAAGCAGGAGGCAGATTGCCGCTTATGACGACTGTATAGGCAGGCATCGGCTCTCCACGCGCTGGCTTGCGTTCATCGACCTCGACGAGTTCATCGTCCCGGTGAAGGACGGTTCCATACCGTCCTTCCTCAAGCGTTTCGAAGCATTTCCGGCCGTGGAAATAAACTGGCTTGTATATGGCAGCGGCGGAGCGGAGAAAAGGGAGCGGGGTACCGTGATGGAACGGTTCAAATTCCATTCACAGCCCGGCCACATCCTGAACAGGCACGTCAAAAGCATCGTCGATCCACGCAGGGTCTACGATATGATCGGGTGCCACGAGGCGGCATCAATCTCGGGGAGGGCAGCCGACTCGCACGGGGAAGAAATCAGGAGGAACTTCCGTGAAAGGGAGCCGCAGCAGGATGTCATCCGGATAAACCACTATGCGGTTAAATCTTTCGAGGAGTTCCTGGAGAAACAGTCGAAAGGCCGGGCAAGCGGGAAACGCCGCCGGTTGACAACCGGATATTTTGCGGAATACGACCTTAATGACATTGAGGAAAGATAATATGGAATGCGCCAAATCGGGCCCGGACAAGATGCAGGTGGTGGTCTCAATGACTTCCTTCCCTCCCGCGATACCGTTTGCGGTCGAAGCGATACGGTCGATACTTGCCGGTTCCGTCCTGCCGGACAGGCTGGTTCTCTATGTCACTCCGTCCGAGTTCGGCGGCCAAAGGCTTCCCGACGACCTGCTGGCACTGGCAGAGAACAATCCCGTTTTCGAAATCCGCTACTACGAGCCCGATATCCGCTCATACCGCAAGCTTGTCCCTGCCCTGAATGATTTTCCGGACTCGGTCATCGTGACCGTCGATGATGACGCGTCATATCACAGGGATATGCTCCGCGACCTTCTCCGCTGGCACGAGCTCTTCCCGAATGCGGTCCTTGCCCATCGCGCAAAGAGGATAAGACCCGGGAAACCGTACCGGGCCTGGAAAAAGTACCGGTGGTATCATTTCCTTTTCAAGCGGATCCGCCTTGGGTATTTCAGTCTGCAGACAGGTGTCGGAGGGGTGCTTTATCCCCCGCATGCCCTCAGGAACGACTTTCTCGATCCGTCTCTGTTCACAAGGATGGCGCCGACAACGGATGACATCTGGTTCTGGGCGGCCGCCACCGCCAACGGCACCCCCGTACTCCCGATACCGTTCGGCCACAACAAGCCGAAAGGGCTTCCGAAACCCAAATCCCTGATGCTGAAAACGGAGAATTTCAAAGGGCGGACCGACAGGAACGCCGCAGCGCTGGAAAACATACTCGAACATTATCCGGAAATCAGGGCAAAACTGCAATTGTGATGGAAGAAATAGATCTTGTATATCTCTGGGTTGACGGGAGCGACCCGCAATGGATAGCGAAGCATAATGCGCTGACCGCTTCGGGCACGGCATTCCGGGACGCCGACTGCAAGGGTCGCTACGCCGACAGCGGCGAACTGAAGTTCAGCCTGCGCTCCGTTGAGAAATATGCGCCCTGGATACACAGGATCTTCATTGTCACCGACAACCAGATTCCCTCCTGGCTCGACGTCTCGAACCCGAAGGTGCAGATTGTGGACCATACCGCAATAATGCCCGCAGAGAGTCTCCCCTGCTTCAATTCACGCATAATCGAACATCACCTCCACAATATCCCCGGGCTGTCCGAGAAGTTCATCTACGCCAACGACGACATGCTGCTCAACAAGCCCGTCTCCCCTTCTTCGTTCTTTGCGGAAGACGGTCTGCCCATTATGCGATTCAACCGGCGCATATGCCGCAAGTTCACCCTTTTCTTCAAGGAGAAGGTGATGCACCGGCGCCCCAGCACATACCTGAAGGCAATCAGCAATTCCGCCGGACTTGTGGAAGCGAAATACGGGGTATTCTATGGCGGGAAAACCCACCACAATATGGATGCGTACCTGAAGAGCACCTACGCTTATGCCCGCGAGACGTTCAAGGCCGAAATCGACGCCACCCTGCAGAATCACGAACGGTCGGATAAGGATATCCAGCGCAATCTCTACAATTATGTCGCCGTGGCCGAAGGCAAGGCTCACCTGAAATATGTCACCTCCCGCACGTCTTTCCGCTTCCATATTGAAAAAGCCGGGCATTATGCAAAACTGGCCAGATACAACCCGACATTCTTCTGTATGAACGACTCGCAGTACTGCAACGACAACGACAGACGCAGGGCCGCCGAATTCCTGGCCTCAAAGTTCCCGGACAAGTCAAAATTCGAAAAGTGACAATGGATACCAAAATTATGAATCGTACAAAACGGCTCGGAAGCCTTGACGCGTTCAGAGGCTTCGATATGATGTTCATAATGGGCGTTGCCAATATAATCGCAGCAGCCGCATCGCTTTTCCCCGGAGGGGCTGACAGCTGGATTGTCTCACAGATGGAACACGCCGAATGGAACGGTCTCCACATAATGGATATGATATTCCCGACGTTCCTCTTCATCGCAGGCATTTCGTGGCCTTTTTCGTATGACAGGCAGATTTCCGGCGGAGCCACCGTTGCGGCTGTCCGCCGCAGGATAATCCGCCGGGGCCTTGCTCTGGTGGCATTGGGGATAATCTATAACGGATTCTTCAGGCTCGACTTCGGTACGATGCGCTTTTACAGCGTACTCGGACGCATTGGACTCGCCTGGATGTTCGCGGCCCTCATATTCGTGTATTGCAAGAGGACACTCAGATGGGCTTTGGCCGCCTTTATCCTTCTGGGATACTGGGCATTGTGCATAATTCCGACCGGAGGCGGCAACGATATGGGCGGCATTGTCGGGTACGTGGACAGGGCCCTGCTTCCGGGACATCTGTATAATGGTGATTTCGACCCCGAGGGACTTGTAAGCACCCTTCCGGCAATCGTAACGGCAATGCTGGGGATGTTCACCGGCGAATGGGTCAGGCGCGAAGACGTGTCCGGCTCACGCAAGACGGTTGCAATGCTCGGCGCCGCGGTTGTCCTGATTGCCGCCGGCTATGTCTGGGGCATATGGTTTCCCATCAACAAGAAGCTCTGGACCAGCAGTTTCGTACTGGCCGCCGGGGGTTACTCCCTGGCACTTTTCGCGATTTTCTACTGGCTGATTGATGTGAAGGGCTGGAGCGGTTGGTCATTCCCCTTCAAAGTGATAGGAATGAACTCCATCACCATCTATATGGCACAGGCCATAATCGCTTTCGACGGCATCTCGCAGTTCTTCTTCGGCGGTCTGGCTTCGAAATGCGGAGAAGCCGGAGACCTTGTCAGCGCCGTCGGCTATGTACTGGTGAGCTGGCTTTTCCTGTATTTCCTATACAGGAAGAAGATTTTTCTAAAGGTTTGAAAAAATTCACTGCCTTTCTTCCGGATTCACAACCGGGGCGGCCGATTTGCGGCGCACGAAGAACAGATAGCCGGAACGCCGGTACAGGAACTCGGCGGCATCACCCACCTCCTCCGCGAACTGCTCGCGGAACATCGGCATATCCATTATCACGAAATAGCAGTCCTTGTCCAGATTCGCGCTCTTCAACAGGTTCACGTCCTCAATCCTGTTTTCCGGCTTGCGCTCCGAGTAGAAATAATGGGCGAAAGTCTTGTAGAACACAGGACAGATATAGCAATCCTCCCCCTTCTTCGAGATGAAGAACTCCACTGCGGAATCCTGACTGTACTTCTCCACCTCCTTCACGGCAAAGGTCAGGGTGGTAAACATAAACAGGACATATCCTGACCCAAGAATCGCGAAATGCCGCAAACGCGGGCCGCGCTTGAAGGCAACGCAGAACCACACGGTCATAGCAATCAGGAACACCCCAACCAGCGGCTCGAACCCCGTCCACTCCGACTCCGCCTCCATACAGCTGACGGCAAAGGGGTCATTGACGTAGGGGATGAGATATTCCTTCACCCTGTCGAAAAGGGTAAACAGCACAAGCACAAGACCAAGCAGGGACGATATGGCTATAAGCAGGCCCCGCTGATACCCTCTCAGCCTGTCCCTGCCCTCGAGCATACCCTCAGCCGCATAAGCCGCAAGAAAACTCAGGGGGAAGTAACAGAAGGAGGAATAATGGATTATCTTGGTCCTCACTATGGAGAAGAGTATAAGTACAACCCAGAACGAGGTCATCATCCACCTGAAAAGGTCCGCCATGCCCTCATCCTTTACGCCGGCAAGCACCTTCCTCCTGAAACTGCCAAGTGCGAAGAATGACGCCGGGGCCACTCCGAACAGCAGAATCACGAAATGATACAGAGGGAAGCCTCCGTGGAACGAATCCTCCGTTCTGAACAACCTTATCTGGTATTGTATGAAATCATTTATCACCTGGCCGTGACCGGTCAGCGCAAGTATGATGAACCAGGACATCCCCACAAGACCGAAAACAGCAACCCAGAGCGCCACATCCCTCCATCTGAAGGAGAAACGGAATCTCCTGACCACGAGCCAGACCACGAAAGTGAGTCCGAAGACAAGCAGAGCCACCGGGCCCTTCGTCAGCACCGCCAGTCCCAAAGAACCCGCGCTGAGAATCACGTTCCGCACCCTCTGCGGAGAAGCCTCCGGGTCGGCGTATCGGGAGAAGAAATAAATGCCGCAGAATATGAAGAAGTTGAACCACGGGTCGATGATGCCGGACTTGAAATAGAAGAACGGCAACAGCGATATGCCGTACATCATCATCCACAGCAGCCCGAAACGGGTGTCGCGCCTCTTCCGGCCTATATTGAAGAGAAGGAGCAGCGTACACACGCCCATCACCGCATTGGGGAAACGCGCGGCGAACTCTCCAACTCCGAATGCTTTCATACTCAAAGCCTGCATCCAGATGAACAGTGGCGGCTTCTCCCAGAATGATTCGAAGTTTATCCTTACGTTGAACCAGTCGCCCGTCACGAGCATTTCCCTGGCCGACTCGGCGAAGTTTATCTCGTCCCAGTCGAACAGACGCGAGGCGCCGAGTCCTACTGTGAACACTATGGTCCCGACAATGACAATGAGAATATTGATGACAACGTTCCTGTTCATATCCGATTCAATTGCGGAACAGCAGCAACTTCTTCGCCGCAAAGTTCCAGAAAAACACTATGACTGTGGTGATGACCTTGGCAAGAAGATAGAAAAGACCGAGTCTGCGGGCGAAAATCCACATAAAAAGTTCCGTGAGCAGCAGTCCCGACACGCCGATGGCCGCAAATACCGCAAACTCCACGGCGCGGCGCTTCACGTTCCTGCGGTCAAACACCCATTTTATGCTGAAAAGATAGGTGACGACCAGCCCTGCTCCGAAACTTATGCCGGTCCAGAGAAGGAGATGCCCCTCTCCCAAAGTCTCCGTAAGAAGAGCCAGAAGCCCCGTATCCACAAGGAACGCGACCCCTCCGGAGACGAGATACCTCAGAAGCTGAATCCACAGCACTGACGATGGCCTGAGAACCAGCCTGTCCGCCATATCCTTCAATCCCATCGCCCTGCCTTACTTCTGCGGGAAAAACTTAGACCTGCAGATATGCCAGCGGCACAGTCTGTAAAGGAACGCCACCCTCAATACGCCCAAGCCGTATATCGCGCTGCGCTTCAGGCTGATTGACGACGCATCGTCGAAATACTTCGTAGGACAGGTAACCTCCCCTATCTCATACCCCTGCCAGAATATCTGCGCAGCCATCTCGTTGTCGAGGATGAAGTCATCGGAATCGATGTTGTAGTCGACGTTGCGCAGCACCTCGGCGGCGAAAGCCCTGTAGCCGGTATGGTACTCCGATAGCTTCTGGTTGAGAAGTACGTTCTCGATGAAGGTGAGCGCCCTGTTCGACACATACTTTATCAGCGGCATCCCTCCCTTCAGCGCGCCCTTGCCAAGAATCCTGGAAGCAAAGACCACGGGATAGACGCCATTGGCGATGATGGAGGCCATAGCCTCGATAAGTTTAGGAGTATATTGGTAATCAGGATGGACCATTATGACTATGTCGGCGCCGAGTTCCAGCGCCCTGTTGTAACAGGTCTTCTGGTTGCCGCCGTAGCCTGTGTTGGTATCGTGGACCAGCACCTCGCGTATTCCCAGTTCCCGCGCCTTGCGGACAGTACCATCACGGCTGCAGTCGTCGGTGATGATGACCTCATCGACTATATCGCCGGGAATCTCACTGTAAGTCTGCTCGAGAGTCTTCTCCGCATTGTATGCAGGCATCACGACAATGACCTTTTTTCCGTTTATCATATACTGCGAACTTAACCCGGCAAAATTACTTATATGGCTCATTATTTCCAAATAATGGGTATATTCGCGCCGTAAAGCGACTCGGGAATGGCATTCAACCTTTACTCCATCACATCCCCCCTTCACCGCGAACGGTCGATGCCGTCACAGGAGGAGAGTTTCATCCTCGAAATCGAGAACGAACTGGGAGAAAGATTCATTCACCACGGCGAAGATTTTTCCGGCTATGCGTCGTCTGCGGACAACATAATCTACATCCGCACCGGCGGCACGGAAGGAAAGTTCAAGTCTCTCGGTATCACGGGCGACGTCACGCTGCTGACTTCGGGGCAGAGCAATTCGCTCGCGGCGTCGATGGAGATTCTCGCCTTCCTCGACAGAAACGGCAGGAGAGGGCGGATACTGCACGGTTCTGCCGCAGAGATAGCTGTCAACATCAAATCCTGCCGTGGCCGCTGTGTTCCCGTCAACGGATACTTCAGACCGGTCACGCCCGTCAACCTCGGCGATGCGGTTCTCGGCGTCATCGGGCGCCCCTCCGACTGGCTCATAGCCTCGGACCCGGACTACGCGAAGGCTGAAAGTCTCTTCGGGGTCAGGATAAAGGACATACCGATGTCGGAACTGTTGGACAGGATGAAGACCTTCAAGGGTGACACCCGTTCGTTCGAAGGCTCGGAAGCAATATTCGACGCACTTTCGGACATAGTGAAGGAACATAACCTGAAGGGACTCACCATACGGTGCTTCGACCTTCTTGACACCCTCCACAATACCGGCTGTCTTGCGCTTGCAAGCCTCAACGCCGCGGGCATACCGTCCGCCTGCGAGGGGGACATACCAGCCCTGCTTTCGATGGCGGTGGCAAGGGAGAAGACGGGCTGCTGCGGCTTCCAATGCAATCTGTCAAGAATCAGCGGCGACGAACTTCTCTTCGCCCACTGCACGGTACCGCTGGATATGGTGAGCGGCTACGGGTACGAAACCCATTTCGAGTCCGGTCTGGGCACAGCCATCCGCGGCACGCTCAAGCCCGGCAATTATATGATTTACAAGATATCCCCGGAGTTGGACAGGGAGGTCGCAATCCCCGTCGAACTCACCGGGCACCCTCACGAAAACAATCTTTGCCGTACCCAGATAACGGTAAGGTCGAAGGTCGCGGCGGGTTATCTTCTCAACTCGCCGCTGGCCAACCACCACATAATCACCCCGGTATTCTGACGTCTGTCAGCCTATCGGCAGCAGTACGAATACAAGCGCGTCCCAAAGGGCGTGGCGTATCATGAGCGCGGGAAGCAGCGCGGGCCGCATGCGATAGACAAAACCCCATACGCATCCGGCGACCAGGGCCGCCATCACAAGCATAAAGTTCATCGAACATATATGCACGGAAGCGTAAATCAGAGTGGTGAACACAAAAGCGAGGTCCGCCGAATGCCTGCGTCCCGACAGAAGTTTCGCAAAAGTCGCCTGCACGTATCCCCTCCAGAAAAACTCCTCCGCCGGACCGATGACAAGCAGAAGAAGAACGGCAATCGCCCACTCCGGCATTCCGGTCCTCAGCGAATAGACCATATCGACCTGCCCGCGGGCAAAGCCGAACATCATCTGCGAGAGCCAGTCCCCCGCCACGAACACGCCCCAGAGCGCAAAGGCAATGGCCACTCCGACAACTGCCTGCAGAAGCGGACGGCGCATCGCCGGCATCCCAACCCCGGAAGCACGCCCGAAAGAGACCGCCATCAGGGTCAGCGCAATGGCGGAAAAAGTCATCTCCGTCCAGAACCCGGCCAATCCTGAAGTCAGCGGGCTGAACATCAGGAACCACAATCCCGCCGCTATCAGGATCGCCGCAGTCAGACGCGCCCTCATACCAGCATCCCGGCAAACAGGCCGAGCGAAAGCAACGCGGAGAATACAAGCTGCATCTGTGCGGAAGCCTGGTCAAGCCCTTCCAGCGCCGCTATGCCCTTCACGTTGTACTGCGCCGCCGTTTTGATATTCTTCACTGCCGGCGCCAGCGCTCCGAGGGACAGAAGCGCGAACGGGGTGAGGGCTCCGGCGGCCACCACCGCCACAACATAGGCAAACGGAGCAATCATATAGACAATATACAGTATGGCGGACGCCTTGCCGCCTATCAGCATCGCGAATGTCCTGATTCCGGATTCCCTGTCAGAGTCGGTGTCGCGCGTATTGTTCGCGTGGAGCACTGATACCGTTATTATGCCTATCGGGAAGGAAAGCAGCAGAATGTCGGGGCATACGTGCCCTGTCACGGCGCAGGATATCCCCAGCATAGGCAGGACCCCGAAGACGATGAATATGTCCAGGTCACCAAGCGCACGGAACTTGAAGAAGGCATACAGGGCCGTGAGTACAAAACCAATGACGCCCACGACAAGCACGCCCGTCCCGCTCATAAGCACAATCGCGAGGCCTACCGCTATGCCGACAGCGAAAAGTCCTATGCTGAACGCAAGGTACTCCCGCGGTTCGAACTTGTGGAACACAAGATTGGGCACGGAGAACGCCTTCTCGTTGTCAACTCCTTTCCTGTAGTCGAAATAGTCGCTCAAAACGTTGCCGGCCGCGTGGAAAATCACAATGCCCAGCACCGAAAGGACAAAGCAGACAATCGGCACAGGGCCGGAAGGCACCTGGCGGGTGCAACAAAGATAAGCGAAACCGGCAATGACCGGCATCGCGGACACTACGAAGGACCAGTACCTGGTGACTTCAAACCATTCCTTGAACGTGTGTTTCATAACTCTTCAATCTATAAAATCAATAATATTTCTCCCTATGAGCCTACAATGCCGTCAAATTCGGCGATTGTCTCTTCAAAGCGACCGATCACATCGTCGAACCTGTAGTATCCATGCTCGTCCCGGGTAAGGCCGTCAAAATCTATCCGGAGGACCATCGGAGGGTTCGAAAGGGTTATTTCCTGCGTCTCCCGCAATTGGGGGACAGCTGCGTAAACCAGATTGACATCTACGTATTCGGCGTCTCCCTTCCTGTATTTCCGGAATACGATCTTTGAGCCTATCGGGCTGGTATGCTCGATGGCATTGACCGTTTCGGGCAACTTCATCCCCAGGGCCGTCGTGATTGACGCTATGTTGGAATCGTGACCGCAGAGGAAGGTGAACTTCCGCTTCGGGTTGGACAATTCATCCTTCAGTTTTTCAACGAGAGGCTTCGATACAAGGACGGCAGTGGTATGGTTGGCAAAGAGGACTTCATCGTAAACCGTCTTGATCTTCCCGATACGCCGCATATCGTCGAAGGAGATTTCATTACCGAATGCCTTTCCCGTCTCATAATACTGGAGCACAAGCGCATCGGCAATACTGTTCACCAGTTTGTAGCCCCCCTTCATCTCCGGCTCCTTCCCTTCGGTGAGAATGATTTCCATCTCGTTGAGCGGAAGGTTCTTGAGATTGTTTTCCTTGGCATACGCCGAATGGGCAAAGTCAATGACCTCTTCCATATAGCGGATCTCGCCGGTGATTTTCCCGACGGCGGCGACGATGCCCCTGTACGGGTCGTATTCGGTCCCCTCCATTCCCCCGATCTCATTCATATCCGCAATTATCCTTTTTTTCAGTCCGTCGTTCATAACGGTGTACGCGGGGTTGAAAAGAGGGTCCATGCTGTCATCCTGGAAACGGTAGAACAGCGGCAGTTCACTGTTGAAACTCTCAAGGAAATTCTCCGCGGTCCTGATAGTCCTCTGCTTCGAATTGGAGTAAATGAGGGAGTTGTCCCCGTCAACTGACGCGAAAATGCTCAGATCCTCCCGGAACCAACCACCCATCTTCCGTTCGATTCTTCCCCCTCTTTCGGTAAGGTGCGCAGTCCCGACCCCCCAATCGACCCAATCGTAAGTGGTCACCTTGGAAAGATCGGATCCCGGTCCCGAAAGCGGGGAACGGATGTTGTGACGCGAGAAAACGACTTCGCTCTCAAGGATGTACCCCGAATCGGGGCCGAAGTTCCCGCCCGCCCGACAGGATACAAGCAGAAAGGCGGAAAGAACTATGAAAAAACAGCAGCGTTTCATTCCTAAATTATTTTGCATTACAGGAGCATTGCGTCCGGGGCATCCCTGCCGGTGAGGGAAACCGGAGACGATGTCACCTGCGGTACGGTTCGAGAACTTCTACCGAGAAGCCCCCGTCCTTATTTGGGTTATACAATGAAAGCAGCCTGAGGCTCTCATAAAACGCAAAATTGTATTGCGGCCCGACTGCGATTATGTAGTGCCGGCCGTCAGGGTCGTCGACGAATATGGAGCGCCCCCTCTCGTTTATCGAGATGGTCCCGCTTTCCGTATCGATTATCATATTGACCTTCCGGTCTCCTGCCGCAATTTCACCCTTGCCGCAAGATACGGGAACCGGCAGACCAAGGAAGAATGCAACGACAAGCAGCGCGACTGTTCTTTCGGAAGTGGACATTACATATTCAAGTCTGTGCAGCTCCTTTCGACCTGCGGCCCGTATATCGTCCACCACTCATCCCGCATCGATACGGGAATCCATCCGTTCTCCAGACATTCCTTCTTGCATTTTGCGGCCTTTTCCGGATTGCCCAGTTCCCGATCCGTATCGTCACAAAGAAGGCAGAAAGAGACGTGAGGATATGCGTTGTCCCTGTTGGTGTAGTGGAACATGGGATAATCCCCGCCGGAATTGCCCCAGGACAGTATGGGCTTCTGCCCGAGTTCCCTCCTCATCTTGACTATCTTGTTTATGGCAGTGCTCAACTGCATGAAATCTCCCCTCTGAACCTCCTCGCCCGGTGTGTAAACATAGTCCTCCGAACTTACCATCTCAATCCATTCAGGCTGATTTTCAAGGACATAATTCACATCGGACGCTATCATATGATATTTGGGGATGTCATAGATACCGTCGGCCAACGCCCTGCAGACGTCGCGGTCGACCCCCGAACACAGAAAGACAACAAAGTCGTTGGCTACCAGATAGGATACAACCTCGATCATCGGCCAATAGAGCGCCGTGCCCCATTTCAGGTGCGTCAGGCCGATCACGTTCTCATCATTTATGAAATTTCCGACGTATTCCGAAAACTGCACGTCGGTGAATCCCCGGAATCCGATGGCCTGCAACTCCTGTTGCTTCAGTCCCCATTCCTTCTTGTTCTTCCTGTTGGCAAGCACATATTCCTCGACTTCAGCCGCCCACAGCCGGTCCTCTTCAGGTGGAGTAAAAGTGCTGTCGTGCAGATAACGGTGGAAGAACAGCATCCAGTTGA
>JAKSJZ010000032.1 GCA_024401995.1 Bacteroidales bacterium | reverse complement strand
GAATTCAACGACGAGCAGTTCGAGCAGCACAAGGCCGACCCCGACTACAAGGCCAAGATGTTCCACTACCACAACTTCCAGTTCGAGGTCCGTGCCCTGCGCGCCTACTTCTACTTCGAACTGGTCCGTATGTACGGCGGCGTACCCCTGGTGACTTCGAACATTTCGCCCGATGAGGTCTGCAAGCTGGAGCGTATGCCCGCCGACAGCATCTTCAAGTTCATCGAAGACGAATGCGTGGCTATCAAGGACTCCATCGTCGAGGACTACAATAAACTCGTTGACGAGTATGGCATATCGATGATACTTGACGGCAAGGTCGAGGCGGGCCGCGTGAACGACCTCTTCGTGCTGGCCCTCCGCGCCCGCGCGGCCGTCTACCACGCCAGCCCCCTCTTCAATCCGACCAACGACAGGGAACTTTGGAAACAGGCCGTTGTAACCAATCAGGATCTTATCACCGCCTGCACAACGCGCACTATGAAGTTACAGCCCGATTATGCCGCCCTCTTCGGGCCCGACAACTGGACAAACACCGTCGAGTGCATCTTCGTCCGCCGCAACATTTCCGCTTCGAACTCATTCGAGAGATTCAACTTCCCTCTGGGTATGGAGAATGCCGTAGGCGCCAACTGCCCTACACGGAATCTTGTTGAAGCCTACGAGTGTACCGACGGCCTGAGCATTGATGAGAGCCCGCTTTATGACTCGCAGAACCCCGGTGCAAACCGCGACAGCCGTCTTGCAAAGACAGTCGCCGTCAACGGCGAGAACTGGCCGAGTGCAAATTCCGATGCCCTCCAGACATATACGGGAGGAATGCACCAGGCTGACGGCGTCCCCTACGGTACCACTACCGGCTACTACCTCAAGAAGTATGTCAACGGCTCCACCATCATCGGCGGCTCGAAGGAGAACGCCTCCCAGCATCACTGGGTGATATTCCGTCTCGCCGAGTTCTACCTCAATTACACGGAGGCCATCCTGAACTATACAGGAAGCGGATACGAGAAAGAAGCCTTCAAGTGGACTGCAGCCGAGGCGCTGAACGTCGTGCGCAAGCGTGCCGGCCAGCCTGATACTCCGGCAGGTCTCAGTCTTGAGCAGTTCACGAAGAAGTACGAGAACGAGCGTTTCGTCGAGCTTGCTTTCGAAGGCCACCGCTTCTATGACGTCCGCCGTTGGAAGAAGGGCGCCGAATACTTCACGACCATACGCAAGATGACGATAACGAAGAACGGCGACGGATCCCTCACTTTCAATCCGGAAACCCTCGAGACCCGCCCGTGGGACGAGAAGATGAACCTCTTTCCCATCGCCCAGGGCGAAATCCTCAAGTCGAAACTGACTCAGAATCCCGGTTGGTAGAAACATCCGCGCAAGCGGCGACCTGCATATAAAAAACAAGACAAATGAAACAGATATTCCATACACTTGCCCTTGCAGTCCTCACGTCAGGACTGCTGGCATCCTGCGACATTACGCCTAAAGATGCATACATACCTGTCTTCGGCGTCACACTCGACAGGGACACGCTGGTAATCCGCATCGGCGACCCCGACGTCAAGCTCACGGCAACCGTCCTTCACGACAACGCCCCCGACACCACCGTCAGCTGGGCCAGCGACGACCCGGATATCGCCACGGTCGACAGGGACGGCGTCGTAAAAGCCGTTGCGGCGGGCAGGGCCAATGTCACCGTCACCACAACGGAGGGCAACAGGACAGCCACCTGCCTTGTCATAATACAGGGCACGATTCCCGAATACGTGACTATAGGCGGCAAGCAGTGGGCAAAAATGAACCTGGGCGCCACAACGGTTGCCGGCAGTTATGCCACCTGCACGGGAGACTACTACCAGTGGGGTTCCGTGAACAAGCTTTACAAGTCGGTCACGTGGAACGGGATATCCGCGACCTTCAGCTGGAGACCCGGCAAGGAGAAAGGCTTTGTCGCGGACAATCTCGAATATACCGCCGAGGACGGTCTTACCGCCGCGAATGACGTTGCACAGCAGTACGTCGGCGACGGCTGGCGCACGCCTACAATGGACGACTTCACCGCCCTGACAGCGGATTGCATCAAAGACTATACCCCGGCTCCCCTGTTTATCAATATCGAGGCCAATCCCTCCGGGGAAAGCGCCACTGTCAGCAAAGGCGTATATTGGTGCACCAGCTATGACGGGGTGGCAGGAGTCCTCTTTTGCAACGGCAGGGAAAGATTGTTCTTCCCCGCTGCCGGTACCGGAGCGGGCACAAGTCCCGAAGCGGGCGAGAAAGCCGCATACTGGACAAACGAACCTTACTTCAACGGGTCAGGATGCTGCCTGAGCCTGTTCTTCGGCACATCCTACTCTCTCAAAGTCATCCAAATCCCGAACGTGTCAAGCCGTTTCAACTATGGCACCATACGCCCGGTAAAGGATATTTGAGAACCGTTCAGAACATCCTTTCAACGAAGTCCGCGCGCAGCATCCCGATATGCCCCGCGCGGACTTTTTTCAGTCGGATGCCGGGGATGAGGCCGGCGACCTTGCGTGCATTGGCCTCGCGCCGGAAAGAATAAAAGAGAGTGCAGGGGCCGGGATAGGGCCTGAGGGACTTGTCGTCGTGAAGTTCGACGGCCGGACGCGAACGCTGAAGATAAGCCGTCCAATAGGATTTGAGGTCTTGCGCCATCGGAGTGGCTTCCACCATACCCGCGACATTTCGTGGAACATTTATGGTAGCCGACGTATCCAGCATATACAGTTCCGGTGCGGACGGCAGACGCAGTCCGAGAAGCAGGGCGAGTTCTCCGCCGAAGGAATGACCTACCAGCAGCGATACCGGACGCCCGATGCCCTTCACAAGTTCGGCATACACCCCGGCATACCCCTCCGCAGTGGAAGCGAGGCCAAGGTGGTCGGAAACGGGTTCGATTACGAAAAGATCGTGCGTCAGGGAGAGTTTCAAGCACAGCGGTTCAAGTTCTTCGGGCCAGGTTACACCGGATACAAGCACCGCCACGGGCTTGCCGGTATGTTCACCGTAGGCGCTCATCGGCAGCGACTCCGCCGACAGGCGGGCCAGCGCCCGCACCGTCTTGAGCGAGAGGATGTCGCTTACCCTGACCCTGCAGCCCAGTTTGCCGGCCTCGACCTCGAGATTGATGACTCCTATCGAATTTAGACCTGACAGGAAAAGGTCGTCGGTCACGCCGAACCGGGAATGGCCGAGCACCTTGCACGCCGCGGCATAAAGAGCCTCCTCCGGCTTGTCCTTCGGCATCACGGCGCTGCCGGACACGCGCGGTGACAACGGCGGGAGCTTGCCCAGGTCGGTCTTCCCGTTCGCCGTAAGCGGTATCCGCGGTATGCTTGCGAACGCATCCGGAACCATATACGCCGGCACACGGGCGGCCAGATGCTTCCGGAGGGCCTCCTCCTCCGCTCCGCCGGTATAGTAGCAGCCAAGTTGTGTCCCGTCGGAATTCACCCTGACCACAGCCTGCTCGACGCCCGGGCAGTCCGCCGCGAGGGCCTCTATCTCCCCCGTGTCTATACGGAAGCCGCGAAGCTTTATCTGCGTGTCCCTGCGTCCGATGAAATGGAGCAGACCGTCGCGGCGCACGACAATGTCGCCGGTACGGTAAAGCCCGCTGCCGAACGCCTCCTGTGTCTTGTCGCCGAGCCCCCTGTAGCCGGCGGCCATCTGCGCACCGCCAAGGCACAATTCACCCGGCACTCCGTCCGGCACAGGATGCATCCGGCAGTCCGTCACATACGCATCGACGCCCGGCAACGGCCTGCCGATGGGTATGTCATCATACTCCCGCGAGGGGTCGAGTTCGAAACTCGTGGCATCCACGGTGAACTCCGTAGGACCGTATGTATTGAAGAGGCGGAGATGTCTGTTGCGACGCGGGTAAACATTCATCTTCTCGCCGCCGAGAACCATATACCTGAGGCCCGGAAGGTCATATCTTTCAAGAAGAACGGTACCGAACCGCGTCGTAAAGTTGCCTCCGGTGATTTTATGGTCATTGATGAAGCCGACTATCGCGGAGGGGTCGCGCCGGATGCCTTCCGGCATTATGTAAAGGGTTCCTCCCGCGCAAAGCACAGGAAATATATCCTCCACGGACGCGTCGAAGGCAAAGCTCGAATGACAGCATATCCTGTCGCGGCAGCTGATGTCCAGCACTCCGCTTATGGAATGCACGAACGCGGAAAGTGCGCGTCGCGGAATCTCCACCCCCTTTGGATGCCCGGTGGAACCGGATGAATAGATGATATATGCAAGGTCGTCCGGCCCGGCCTGTGACGGACCGTTATGTACGATGCCGTTGTCCGTCAATATCATCGAAGCCCCGCTGTCCGCGATGACGGCGCGCCTGCGCTCTTCCGGCAGGTCCGGCTCCATCGGCACATAACAGCCCCCGGCCTTGAGTACGCCGAGCATACTCACTATGCTTCCGCACGAACGGCTCTGCAGTATGGCCGCGCACGAGCCGGAAGAGAATCCCTCCGAACGCAGGCGGGCCGCCAGGGTGTCCGAAGCGGACTTCAGGGCGGCATACGTCAGAGATTCCGGAGGGCAGCATACGGCGATTCCGTCCGGGTCTGACACGGCCTGCGCGTCAATCAGAGCCACTACGTCCGGATAGTCGGCCGGTGCGGACCGTCCCTGCGGAAGCCCGGCTCCGGCGATGACGGATATGTCGCCCATCTTCCCGTCGGGGTGTTCCATCAGGCTTTCGAGCGAACCGCGTACGGTAGAGGCGAAAGTCGCCAGAAATTCCGCGTCGTGAATGGCATCCGAGCATTCCACCCGTATCTCATAGCGTCCGTCACGGAGATACACTACGGTTGACAGGCCCGAAACCGACTCGCAGCCGCTGTGGGGCTGGGTGACATAAGCCTCGGAGCCGCCTATGCTGAACTTCTCCAGTATTGCCGGCCCCTGGAAGGAGAACATCGTCTCCGGGACGAATCCCCTGTCCGCACAGAATTCGAGAAAAGAATAGTCGGAATGTCTGAGCTGGGAAATCATCTCGCTCTTGAATCCGAGCACGAACTCACGCACGGACATCGACGGGTCTATGCGGCGCAGTACGGGGAAAGTCTTTATCAGCATTCCGAAGGTGCCGCGCAGACTGCGGTCGTATCTTCCGTGGGACAAGGTGCTGAAGCATACCACCGGGTCATGCAGCCAGACTGACAAGGCGGCGCAATATGCCGCGTGGAAAAGATAATTCGGCGCGAATCCCTGCCGGCGGCAGAATTCATCCGCAACGCAGGCATCGACGTACTCGGAGCGCCGGACAATCCTACCCATAGGGTTGCCGGCAGAAGCCCTCAAACGTGACGGTTCGACACCTTCATAGAGTTTGCGGTAGTACTCCCGCGACTCCTCGGACCCCCTCGCAGGCTCGCCGGCAACGTATTCCGGAAAGGTCGTATTCTCCTTCCCGGGCTCCAGGCCGTCGTAGCGGGCGGCCACCTCGGTCGCCGCAAGAAACTGCGTTGTCCCGTCGGTGATGAGATGATGAAGGTCGGAGACGAAATACACGGCCTGCGGCGTGCGCACGACGGCAATCCTGAGGAGCGGAGACTCCAATATGTTGAACGGCCGTACAAAGTATTCGATAAAGCGCTCCGCCTCTTCCTCCGACTTCTCGTAGATGGGGACGTCAATCCCGATATCGTCACTAATGTACTGCACCGGCTCCGGACCGTCAAAAGCAATGCGCATCCGGAAATTCGGATGCGCCTCGAGCATTTTGACAATGGAATCGCGAAGACGGAAAGGATCCGTGTCCGGAGCCATCCTCGCAACTGTCGGCAGGTTGTAGCCGAGAGACTCGGGGAAGCCGATGCACTCGAGCAGCATCCCCTTCTGGGCCTGTGACAGTTTGAAACGCTCCGTATTCTACTTCGCTATCGCAACACTGCGTGTTTCGCGGATGACGGTGATTTTCACCTGTCCGGGATAAGTCATCTCGTCCTGGATACGCTGGGCGATATCCGTCGAGAGGCGCGCTGCCTGGTCGTCGCTCACGTCCTCCGCAGCGACGATGACGCGGAGCTCCCTTCCGGCCTGAATCGCATAGGACTTGGTAACGCCCTGATACGAAGCCGCAAGGTCCTCCATACCCTTCAGTCTCTTGATATAACTCTCGATGACTTCCCTTCTTGCACCGGGACGCGCTCCCGAGATGGCATCACCCACAAGTACCAGGGGCGCATATATGGAGTCCATCTCCATCTCCTCGTGGTGGGCGCCGATGGCATTGCATATCTCCGGACGCTCCTTGAACTGCTCGGCCAGCTTCGCTCCCAGAAGGGCGTGGGGCAGTTCGGGGTCCTCCTCCGATACCTTGCCGATATCGTGGAGCAGGCCCGCACGCTTCGCCGTCTTGGGATTCAGGCCAAGCTCCGAGGCCATTATTGCGCATATGTTGGCAACCTCCCTCGAGTGTTGGAGAAGGTTCTGCCCGTAGGAAGAACGGTATTTCATACGCCCGATGAGCTTGACAAGCTCTATGTTGAGGCCGTGGATACCCAGGTCGATACAGGTCCTCTTTCCTGTCTCCAGAATCTCGTCCTCGAGCTGGCGGCTCACCTTCGCCACCACCTCCTCGATACGGGCCGGGTGGATACGGCCGTCGATTACAAGCTGGTGCAGGGCAAGCCTTGCAACCTCCCTGCGGACCGGGTCGAATCCCGAAAGAAGTATCGCGTCCGGAGTATCGTCAACCACGATTTCCACACCGGTAGCCGCCTCAAGGGCGCGGATATTGCGTCCTTCCCTGCCTATTATGCGGCCCTTCACCTCGTCGTTCTCTATGGGGAAGGTCGTGACCGCATTCTCGATGGCGGTCTCCGTCGCCGTGCGCTGGATGGTGCTGATGACTATGCGCTTGGCCTCCTTGGCGGCGTTCAGGCGGGCTTCGTCCATCGTGTCATTGATATAGGCCTGGGCCTGCGTGCGGGCCTCCGCCTTGAGATTCTCGATGAGCATATTCTTCGCGTCGGCGGCGCTGAGCCCGGCTATCGTCTCGAGCTGCTTGTTCGCCTCGTTGAACTTCTCCTGACATTCCTGCTCCTTCTTCTCGAGCTGCTCCTTCTGCACGTTTATCTAGTTCTTCGCCGTATCGATATCGTGCTGGCGGTGTCCCAATTCCGACTGGATCTGGTTGAGCTGGGTCTCGCGGGCCCTGATATTGTTCTCCCGCTCGTGAAGTTGCGCGAGTTTCTCATTGACCCTGTTCTCGTGCTCCTCCTTCAACTGCAGGAAATGCTCCTTCGCCTCTATGGCCTTCTTCTGCCTGATGCTCTCGGCCTCGAGCTGGGCCTTCTGTACAATCTGGTCGGCGCGGCCCTTCTGGGCGTTCTTGAACACGAATATGTAAACAGCGAGCGCTATCGCACCGCCGAGTACAAATGCAAGCAAATAAAATAAGAACTGCATATCATATAAAATTAAAAAGTTCCACAAAAAAACCGCCGGGACCAATTGACAGAAAATCATTTCTGCAAGATTTGGGCTCCGAGCCGGGCCGGGCTTTCCGCATTGCGCGGACCTGCCTTCACCGCCTCGAGACAACCCGGTTCCAAAAAACGTGTTGTTTCAGGCAAAGGAACCGGCGGTCAATCTTCTATACCGGCAAGATACGCGTCTGTCCGGGACTGCAGGCTCTCGATTTCGGAGCGGATGCCGCTCACCTTCTCGTTGTCGGACACTCCCCTGACCATCATGGACAGGGCCGTGACCACAAGCTTGTCCTGCATCGAAAGGCCCGGATGAGAGGCATCGACACTCGCATAAACCTTGTTTATCGAGTCTGCCGCCTCCCTGTAGAGATGCTCGTCGGAAGGGCTTTTCACCTTGAAGTGATACTCCTTCCCGATGATGGTGATATTGATGTTATCTACCTGACGCTCTTCCATATATCTCTAAGATTCAAGTAGTTCTATACACCTGTCTATCTCCGCGACCAGCTTCCTGAGCCTCTCCTTCGAATCGGCCTGAACTGCCGGCGAGGCGAAAGCCCCTGACAGTTGGAGGCCGGCCACTTCCCTCTTCAAATCAGCAATCTGCCGGCGGCAATTCTCCAACTCGACCTCCTTCTGCCCGAGAGCCAGGGAAAGCTCATCACTGCGCTTCTTCTGCTTCTCGTACAGAGCTATAAGCCTTTCGATATTTGTCCTTATACCTTCGAGCATTGCGGTCAAATCGTAATCGCCAAAATCCGTGCTAAGTTAGCAATTCCAAATAAGAAATCAAAGAGTTTTGAGCGGTACGCCGAAGCAATGGACCATAATCATATAAACGGCGCCCGACACCACGATCACCGCGGGGATTGTAAGCACCCACGCCCATACGATATTTTTCGCCGTCATCCACTTGACGCGCGTAACCCCCCTGTCGAGGCCGGAGCCGATAATAGCTCCCGTAACGGTATGCGTCGTGCTCACCGGGATACCCATAAGCGCAGTGATTATCAGCGTGAACGCTCCCGAAGCCTCGGAGCAGAAGCCCTTCACCGGAGTCACCTTCGAAAGCCCGTCGCCAAGGGTCCTTATGACCTTCCATCCTCCCGTCACCGTACCAAGGGAAATCAGTCCGTAGCAGGTGTATTTCAGCCAGGAAGGAACGAAAAACGCAGTATCCGCGGCCGCGGAGGCGCCATTGCCGTAAAGCACCTGAAGCACCTGACTGTCCGGATTCACGGCGAAGGCGGATGCGAGAAGCACGGCTATCACGCCCATTGTCTTCTGGCCGTCATTACCCCCGTACCCAAGGGAGAAAGCTGCGGAAGAAAGGAGCTGAAACCGCTTGAAATGGCGGTCCACTTTCCTTGCGGGGGCTTTTTTCAATACCGCCATGAAGAAGACATTGAGAAGGAATCCCATCACCATCCCCAGGAGCGGCGATACGACGATGAAGGCAACTATCGTGAAAATGCCGCTGCCAATCAGGTATGCCGGACCGTACCCGAACCACACAGGGCCGATAAGACCGCCGATAAGCGCGTGCGAAGCCGAGATGGGGAGCCCCAACCTTGTACAGGTGAATATCCAGAGTACAGAGCCGAGCAGGGCTGAAAGAATCACATAGACGTCGATGCACTGCTCGCTCACTATCCCCTTTCCCATTGTCGAAGCCACGGTCATATCGAAGATGAACAGGGCCGAAAAATTGAACACGGCAGCCCAGGCCACGGCCTGCTTGGGAGTCAGGGCCTTCGTCGCGACCACGGTGGCGATGCAGTTCGCCGCATCATTCATCCCGTTCGTGAAGTTGAACAGCAGGGCGATGATAACCGTTACAAGAACAATTGCTACCATACGGACCCTAACCCATCTTCACGACAATGCTGCGGATTACCGCACTCACACTCTTCGCAACGTCGGAAGTATCCTCCAGCGCCTGGAGAATGTTCTTTTTCTTGACAAGTTCTATCGCGTCCTTCTCGAATTCGAACACGTTGGACATATAACTCTCATAAATGTCATCCACGATATGCTCGGTTTCCTTGATTTCGGAACACTTCCCGTCGAGATAGTCGATTTCGTCCCGCATATTCTCGAAATGCCTCGTCATATCCAGAATTATCTCCGCATCCTTGACCAGGTATTCGGCGATTTCGATGATTTTCTTCGACGCCTTCTGCGGCTGGTAAATCGCAATCTTCTTGGACGCGTCACGTATCGAGTCCAGGAGGGTGTCCATAATCTCGGCAAGGTCGTGGATGTCATCCCTGTCGAACGGGGTGACGAAGGCGTCCAGCAGTTCGGATATGATCTGCTGGGTGATTGCATCCCCCGCCGTCTCGCATTCCTTGACCCTGTGGGAATAATTCCTGCGGCTGTCCGGGTCCTCGCATCTGGTCTGTTCCAGAAGCAGGTTGGCGGCCTTCACTATGTTCTCCGCCGATTTGATGTAGAGCGGGAAGAATCTCTTTTCCTTAACCACGAAAAGCTGAAGAAACTTGTCTATGTTCATATCATTCTCCAAAAAGAAGTTTGTAATCCTTTTCCAGGGCCTTCCCCGCCGTCCCGTCCGGGACAAAGCGCCAGGTCCCCACGACGCCCGGGTCGCCGGCCATTTCCGGCGTTACCGTGCCGTTCCGTTCTATCCACTCGCAGAGGATTTCCCTCATCTCCCGCATCTTGACGGTATTCCCGTCAGTCCAGCCGCACACGTTGCTGCGGTAGGAGGAAGTGGCGACGTCGTAAACCCTGTCCTCGTCGAACGGAGTACCGTCCGCCATTGAAGTTATCTTCACCCTGCTGCCGAAAGGCTTCGTGACGTCGACCGTATAGTCGAGCCCCGCCGCCGAATCGAAGGAATAGGGCCTGTTGACAAAAGACCACGAAACTCCGCCGTACCGCTGGTTGTCCTTCCGGGATATGCGGAGCACGTGAGAGCCGTCGAAAGTACCGATCCACAAATCATACGACTTCTCCAGATATTCGCGGACCTCCCTGCCTGCAAGTTTGACGACAAAGAGCTGGTTCTCATAAGGGTAGAGCGTGAACATATCGCGATACAGCACCTTCCCGGCGGGGATGACCCCGTTGTATGTCAGGGGCGCGAGCAGGGATATGTCGGCCCCGGTCTCCTCCAGCGCCACGGTATGGTTCAGATTCATATAATCGCACATCCCCCGGTATGCATCACGCGTCACCACCGGAAAGCGCAATTCCCCCACTTCACGGAACATATAGTCCCTGACTTTCCTGTAATCGGGATTGAAACGGGCGCTCATCGCGCTGTCGACACGGCCGGCGTCCACCTTTACAATCTTGGTGTGGAACTCCCGCGAATTTATCTTTCCGCCCTTGCGGTGCATTATCAGTTCCCCGACGCAGAAGTATTTGCAATAGGAATTGCCGTCCATAATGCATATCGAGTCGTTGGCGGCGGCATATGACGCGTGGTCGTGGCCGCATATGACAAAATCCACGCCTCTCAGGGTAGTGTAGAGTTCATACCCCTGATTCTCGAGACCGGGGTCGTCACGTCCCACACCGGTATGGGCCAGGACCACGACGACATCCGGCTTCACCCTGGCGGAAATCCTGTCCACGTCGTCCTGCACCACGTCGGTGAGCGACTTGAAATCGATTCCACTCCACAGGCGCCCGTCAAGCCAGGCCTTGATGTTGGCATTCGTGTATCCTATGACAAGTACCTTCGCTCCCGCCCTGCGGAACACCTTGTATTCGCCGAAATACGGCTTGCCGTCGGAGACCCTGACGGCATTGGCGGCAAGGAAAGGAATCCCGCGCGAGGCCAGGTCCCGCGCCACCCTGTCATAAACCGGGTGGCCCGTCTCGACGTCGTGGTTGCCGACGCAGACAGCATCATATCCCATATAATCCGCCACCCTTGCAAAAAGGTGAGGGGAAACCGTATCCACAAAATTGTAATAATACGACGCATAATCCCCCTGCAGACAGTCGCCGCCGTCAAGCAGGAGCACATTCCTCTTCCCGACGGCATTGCGGATGCTGTCCACATACCGGTTTATCGCGCAGAGACTGGGCTGCTGAAGTTCGCCGTCAACGTATGAAGAATCCAGATACTTGCCGTGGCAGTCGTTGGTCGAAACAAGATATAGCGTCGAATCAACGGGATTGTTGCACCTGCCGGGCAGAAGTATCACCATACACGCGGCCGCCAGACAGGCCACCGCAAGCTGCGCCGAACCGCGACAGACCGTTTTTGTTTTTCTTTTCATATTGAAAAGCTTGAAGAATATCTACAAATATAACTAATTTTGTCGTAATTATGACAAAACTTTTCACCCCCATACGCCCCGAAAAGGCTCCGTTCAGTATCTGCCACGACAGCCGGACGGCCTGCCTCGGAAGTTGCTTCGCCGACAATATCCGATCCCGGCTCGAGCAGAACGGATTCGACGTGATGCCCAACCCGTTCGGGACCCTCTACAACCCCGAATCCATCCTCGATGCCGTGGAGATGCTCGACTCCGAAATCCTGTTCCGGCCGTCCGACTGCGTCCGGATGGGAGCCGGCCTGGAGAATATGGTATGCAGTTTCCGCCACCACACCTCCTTTGCGCGCAGCTCCGAGAAAGAATTCCTGGACAACGCGAACGAAAGCCTGAACAGGGCGAGGGCAAAATGGAGGGACACCGACACGGTCATCATCACGCTGGGTACCGCAACGGTATGGAAACATCTTCCCGACGGGATGACGGTGGCAAACTGCCTCAAGAGGCCCGCCGCGGAGTTCACCCGCGAGCTGCTCGGCGTCGACCGGTGCAGGGACATCCTCGACGGGATTGCAGGTTCGCACCCGGAAAAGAGGTTCATACTGACCGTCAGCCCGGTACGCCACCTCAACCCCTCCTGGAGGGAGAACACCCTTTCGAAAGCGACGCTGCACCTCGCGCTGGAAGGGATGCGGACGGAGTACTGCTATTTCCCCGCCTGGGAGATAATGCAGGACGAACTGCGGGACTACAGATTCTGTTCCGACGACCTGGTCCACCCGTCCGCAAGCGCCGTGGACATAATATGGGAGAGATTCAGGGATACCTTCATCCCGTCCTCCGAATACGGAAGGATGGAGCGGAACGCAAGGGAATACCGCGCGTCGCTCCACCGTCCCAATCTTTCCGAATAGTCTAGAACCCGCCTCCGCCGGAACGGAACTGCTTCATCCGGGCGGCAAGACTGCCGTCCACGGCCATTTTCATCATCTTGCGGCTTCCCTCGAACTGCTTGAGGAGCCTGTTCACTTCCTGAAGCGAGGTTCCCGAGCCGCGCGCGATGCGCTGCCTGCGGCTCCCGTTGATTGACTCCGGGTGTTCCCTCTCGAAAGGCGTCATCGAGTGATATATGGCTTCCGTGCTCTTGAAAGCCTTGTCATTGTCTATGTCAACGTCCTTCACGGCGCCGCCCAATCCGGGTATCATCGAAGCCAGATCCTTGATGTCGCCCATCTTGCGCACCTGCTGTATCTGGTTGTAGAAATCATTGAGGTTGAACTGGTTCTTCGCCAGCTTGCGCTTCAGTTCCCTGGCCTCCTTCTCGTCGAACTGCTCCTGCGCCTTCTCCACCAGGGAGACCACGTCGCCCATACCGAGAATCCTGTCGGCCATACGCTCGGGATGGAACACGTCAAGGGCCTCCATTTTCTCGCCGAGCGAGACGAACTTAACCGGCTTGCCCGTCACGGCGACTATGCTCAAGGCGGCGCCGCCTCTGGTATCACCATCCATCTTAGAGAGCACCACTCCGTCATAGTCTATGGCCTCATTGAAGGCAAGCGCGCTCGCCACCGCATCCTGTCCTGTCATGGCATCCACCACGAACAGGCTCTCCGACGGCTGTACCGCCTTGTGCAGCGCGGATATCTCCTTCATCAGCTCCTCATCCACGGTCAGGCGGCCCGCCGTATCGAGTATCACGACGGCATAGCCTTCCTTCCTGCCCTTCGCGACGGCCGCCTGCGCGACCTTCACCGGGTCCGACTCCCCCTCAAGCGTGAACACGTCGACGCCCGTCTGCGCCCCGAGGGTCTGCAACTGCGTTATGGCGGCGGGACGGAAAGTATCGCAGGCCGCAAGAAGCACCCCAAGCCCCCTCTTCGACTTCAGGTTCAGGGCGAGCTTGGCGCTGAAAGTGGTCTTGCCGCTACCGTTGAGGCCCGCCACAAGCACGACGGCGGGGTTCCCCTTGACATTGATTCCCGACTCGGCTCCGCCCATGAACGAGGCAAGCTCGTCGTGCATGATCTTTATCATCATCTGACGCGGATTGACCGCGGTCAGCACCCTGGCCCCCATCGCCTTCTGCTTCACACGGTCGCAGAAGTCCTTCGCCACCTTATATGTGACGTCGGCGTCAAGCAGAGCCCGCCTCACCTCCTTGAGGGTCTCGGCGACGTTTATCTCCGTTATCTGGCCTTCTCCCTTCAGTATCTTGAAGGACCGTTCCAGCCTTTCTGAAAGATTCTCAAACATAACGGCTGCAAAAATACTAAAATTCCGTCACAGTTAAAATATTCAACCTATGAAAGAAACACTTATGCAGCGCCTCCGCAGGCGTATGATCACATCTTCCGCAAGGCGCAGGGCTGAATACGCCCGGAAAGCGCTGGACAAAATCACGGCAGCAAAAATCAGGAACTGGATCGAGACAACGGACAACCTCGTCTCGACTGCCACAATCGAGGAGATAGCCGACGAGATAAATATCTCCGAAAGCCGGCTCTCCTGGTATTTCAAGGAGAATTACGGGATGACGTTCAAGACCTGGCGCAAGACCGTGCGCATCGAGCAGGCGAAGCGGATATTGAAGAAAAGCCCGGATATTTCCATCGAGGAACTTGCATACCTGCTGGGCGGCACGGACAAGTCCAACCTCGCCCGCCAGTTCCACGAAACCACCGGCATCACCATATACGAATGGCGGCGCAACCGCAAAAGGTAACGCCGCCATCGCATATCCGTCCGACGCAGTCTATTCTTCCGCCGGCTTCAGCGTCGAATATACGTTAGTCACGTCCTCGTCGTCCTCGAGCAGGCCCGTGAGCTTGTCGAGCGTCGCCCTCTGCTCGGGGGTGACGTCCTTGAGCTCGGTCGTAGGTATGCGCTCGAAACCGCCGGACACAAGTTCGAAGCCGTTGTCCTCTATGTATTTCTGGATAGAACCGTAGGACTGGTAATCGCCATAGATGACAACCACCTTGAACTCACCTCCGTCCTTGGTCTGCTCCACGTCCTCGAAAAGTTCGTCCACGCCGTAGTCGATAAGTTCGAGCTCAAGCTCCTCGAGGTCCACCCCCTCCTTTTCCTTTATACGGAAAACGCACTTGTGGTCGAACATGAAACTTACCGAACCGCTTGTTCCCAGCGTACCGCCGCACTTCGTGAAATAGGAGCGCACGTTGGCTACGGTCCTGGTGGAATTGTCGGTCGCCGTCTCCACAAGATAGGCTATGCCGAAGGGGCCGTAGCCTTCATATACAAGTTCCTTGAAATCCCCCTGCTTGCTCTCGGTGGCCTTCTTGATCGCCCTTTCGATATTCTCCTTGGGCATCTGCTCCGTACGGGCTTCGGCCATAAGGGCGCGCAGGCGCGGGTTGCCCGTGACGTCGGGGCCTCCCTGCTTGACGGCTATGGTAATCTCCTTTCCAATCTTGGTGAAGGTGCGGGCCATATGGCCCCAGCGCTTCATCTTCCTTTCCTTGCGGAACTCGAATGCTCTTCCCATAACGTGCCGTATTATTCCGCTACCGTGACTCTCGCGATATACTTGTCGATATCGTAAGCCTCGACGCTCTGCGGATATTTGTCCTTGATCTGTTTGTAAACCCCGAGTGCGGAAGCAGGCTCGCCCATCTTCTCATAGCAGAGCCCGGCCTTGAAAAGATACAGGGCCGAGAACACGTTGGAGGACTTGCCCGCCGCCTTCAGGAATGCCGACACGGCCTTGTCATACTGCTCCAGGCCGACATAGGCGTCGCCGAGACAGGACGTGGCCCTCGCGGACATTATCTCGTCACGTCCGTCATACTTCTTCAGGTATGACACGGCGGTCGAATAGTCCTTCATCTCGAGGCAGCAGATACCGGCATAAAGGTAAACGGCCTTGCCGGACTTCGAGCCGTAGGTCGAGATGATGTCCTCGAACCCGGGATTGTTGCCGTCGCCCTTGAAGGCGAGTTCATAGTCCCCCGCCTGGAAAGCCATCTCCGCGGGATAAGTCGCCGCCATCGCCTCCTGGGCCTTGGGCTGATAGATGAACCTGTTGTATCCCAGAGCAAGGAGCAGTACGGCGAGAACGCCGAGAAGGAAGCTCCATATAACCTTCTTGTACTTCACATAGAACTGCTCGGGAGCGGGGACCACCGTCTCCTCCGCCTTCTTGGGTGCAGTGACCTGAGTTGTTTTGTTTGCCATCATTATAGTTTTTGTCTGTTTTCGGAAAAGCGGGCAAAAGTACTCAATTTACTCCAAATATGCAAACGCCGCCCGTAGGTATTTCCAAACATTTTGACTAATTTTGCGGGCATATGCCGACGCTCGACAAAACAGTCATCCGCGATTTCCGCAACATCGAACTTCAGGAGCTCGACTTCTGTCCCAACCTCAACTGTATAAGCGGCGGCAACGGAGAGGGGAAGACGAATCTGCTGGACGCAATCTGGTACCTGGCGATGACGAAAAGCGCATTCGCGACGGGCGACAAGTTCAATTTCCGCCACGGCGCCGGGAGTTTTGCCCTGAGCGGCGACTTCACGATAAGCGGCGGCAGGACCACCTCCATAGCGGTGGAGGTAAGGGACAACGGGGAGAAGAGGGTACGCCGCGACGGCAAGCAGTACACCAAGATTTCGGAGCACATAGGCCTGATACCTATAGTAATGGTATCCCCCGCCGACACGGCCCTTGTCAGCGAATCCGGGGAGGAGCGCCGCAAGTTCGCCAATGCCGTCAGCTCGCAGATGGACAGGCCCTACCTCTACAGTCTCCAGCGCTACAACCATCTCCT
>JAKSJZ010000031.1 GCA_024401995.1 Bacteroidales bacterium | reverse complement strand
CTCTGGGCCAGATGTCACACGAGGCCGACAGCCCCATTGCAAGGGCCGCGGCAAGCATCATCATCAAAATTGCTTTTTTCATTGTGTTGTGTATTAAGATGTTATAACTGATTCACCAACTGAATCGGGCACTTCCCGATGCCTGCTGCTACGGGAAACGCACATACGGCAGGGAGACAGGAGCCCCTGGAGGGCCTCTCTCCTACCCTTTTGGGCCCTTCAGGGGCCCGGCGCTGCCTTTTCAAAGTCCGTCCGGTCATCCGAGCTGCGAGAGGGCGGTCTTTATGCGCCTCATCGCCTCCCTGATATCGGCCTCGGACAATGCGTATGACATCCTGAAGCAGTCCGGGGCGCCGAAATCGGTACCGCCGATGGTTGCAACGTGTCCGACCTCAAGCAGATACATCGCGAAGTCATCGGCATTCGAGATTGTCCTGCGGACTCCGTCCCTTTCGTAGCTGCGTCCGAAATACGACGAGCACTTCGGGAAAAGATAGAATGCGCCGGAAGGAACGTTCACCTCAAGCCCCGGTATCTCGCGCGCCAGGGAGACGATAAGGTCGCGGCGTCTTGCGAACGCCGAACGCATCTTCTCGACACAACGCTGGCTGCCGCCATCCCAGTCCTGCCGCAGCGCGCTTTCGGCCGCTTTCTGGCTGACCGAGCAGACGCCGCTCGAAAGCTGGCCCTGAAGTTTGCTGACAGCCTTCACAATCCACTCCGGAGCGGCAAGGTAGCCGATGCGCCATCCCGTCATCGCGTATGCCTTGGACACGCCGTTGATTACAATGGTTCTCTCCCTAATACCGGGCACCGAAGCTATCGAGGAGTGAGATCCTCCGTAGTTGAGATGCTCGTAAATCTCGTCGGATATGACAAAAACTCCCTCGTGACGCATAATCACCTGTGCCAGAGCCTCCAGTTCCCCGCTTGTATAGACGGAGCCCGAAGGATTGCACGGAGAGCAGAGTATGACGACCCTGGTCCGAGGGGTAATCGCCTTTTCAAGATGTTCGGGCTTGATTTTGAAATTATCATCTATGGACGAGGTGACGTGTACCGGCACGCCTCCTACAAGTTTTGCCATCTGGGGATAACTTACCCAGTACGGCGCCGGTATGATCACCTCCTCACCCGGGTCCACGAGCGTGAGAAGGGTCTCGCTTATGCACTGCTTGGCCCCTCCGGAGACCAAAATCTCCGAAGGAGAATACTCCAGACCGTTCTCCTTGAGGAGCTTGGCACAGACCGCCTCGCGCAGCGACATATAGCCCGGAACGGGCGAATAGCGTGTGAAGCCGTCGTCGACGGCCTTCTTAGATGCCTCCCTGATATACTCCGGCGTATCGAAGTCGGGCTCTCCCACTGCCATATTGATGACATCAATGCCCTGCGCCTTCATCGCGGCGCTTTTCCCTGCCATCGCGAACGTTGCAGAAGGAGTGAGGGATGCGACCCTCGCCGAAATCTTCTCTTGCATAATCAATTTTTAGAGTCAGTAAGCGAGAGCAGGTAACTCCCGTACTCGTTGCCGTTCATCAGAGAAGCGCGGCGGCGCAACTGTTCCGCAGTCATCCATCCGTTGGCGAAGGCAATCTCCTCGATACAGGCAATCTTCAGGCCTGTCCTCTTCTCAAGGGTCTCGACATAGGAACCCGCCTCGTAGAGCGAGTCGAACGTACCGGTATCGAACCACGCGAACCCGCGCTTGAAGAGTTCTACGCACAATTTGCCTGCGCTCAAATACCGCTGATTGACGGACGTTATCTCAAGTTCGCCCCGCGCCGAAGGCTTTACCTCCGAGGCCACTTCCACCACCGAGTTGGGATAGAAATAAAGCCCCACAACGGCATAGTTGGACTTCGGCTGCGCAGGCTTCTCCTCGATTCCGATGCAGCGGCCGGAAGCGTCCAGTTCCGCCACTCCGTACCTCTGGGGGTCATCCACCCTGAAGCCGAAAATGGTCGCCCGCCCTTTCTGCTCGACGTTATCGACCGCGCGTTGCAGGTTGGACAGGAAATCGGAGCCGTGGAAGATATTGTCTCCAAGCACAAGGCAAACCGAATCTCCGCCGATGAAGTCCCTGCCTATGATGAAGGCCTGCGCAAGCCCGTCGGGCGAGGGCTGTTCGGCATAGGAAAGGTTGACGCCATAGTCCGAGCCGTCCCCGAGCAGCCTGCGGAAGCCCGGAAGGTCAGCGGGAGTGGATATCAGCAGTATATCCCTGATACCGGCAAGCATCAGCGTACTGAGCGGATAATAAATCATAGGCTTGTCGAATACGGGGAGCAGTTGCTTGCTTACCCCCAGAGTGATGGGATAAAGCCTTGTGCCGGCGCCTCCGGCCAGAATGATACCTTTCATATCTGCTAGTCTCTCTTGAAAATGTCCCTTGTATAAACCTTGTCCGCAACGGAATCGAGCGCACGGTCATAGCGGTTGGCCACTATCACGTCGGAACGCCTCTTGAATTCGTCGATGTCATTGACTACAGGACAGCCCTGAAAGTCGGAGCCGTCGGCAAGCGAAGGCTCATAGACGATGACCTCGGCGCCCTTTTGCTTGAGTATGGCCATAACCCCCTGTATGCTGGACTCGCGGAAATTGTCGGATCCCGTCTTCATCGTAAGCCTGTACACTCCGACCACACCCCGGCCTCCGAGCCTCCCGAGAACCTGCTCCGCTATGAAATCCTTACGTGTGGCGTTGCTCTGCACAATCGCGCTTATCATATTCTCCGGCACGTTGCCGAAGTTGGCAAGAAGCTGTTTCGTATCCTTGGGAAGACAATAGCCCCCGTAGCCGAAACTGGGGTTGTTGTAATGGGAGCCTATGCGGGGGTCAAGGCCTATGCCCTCAATTATAGGGCGCGTGTCCAGACCCTTCAACTCCGCATAAGTGTCGAGTTCGTTGAAGTAGCTTATCCTGAGCGCAAGATAGGTATTGGCGAAAAGCTTCACCGCTTCGGCTTCCGAAAGTCCCATCAAGAGCGTCGGGACATCGTCGTCGAGAGCTCCCTTCCGGAGCAGGGAGGCGAATTCGCCGGCCCTGTCCATCATATCCGGTGCTCCGCCCACTATGATGCGCGAAGGGTGAAGGAGGTCTTGAAGCGCCTTGCTTTCGCGCAGGAACTCGGGCGAGAAAAGCAAATTCAGGCCCCTGTCGGCGTAGCGCGAGCAAAGTCCGGCACAATATCCTACGGGCACGGTGGACTTGATGACCACCGTCGTCCCGGGATTGACGTCCAGCACCTGCTCCACCACCGCCTCGACACTCGACGTATCAAAGAAATTCCTGTCGGGGTCGTAGTTGGTCGGAGTCGCGACAATCACAAAATCCGCGTCCCTGTATGCCTCGACCCCGTCAAGGGTAGCCTCCAGGTCCAAGCCTCCACGCGACAATAAATCCTCCAGGCATTCATCGCGGAACGGAGACCTCCCGGCATTGACAGAAGAGACCTTCGACTCCACCACGTCCACTACGACAACCTTGCAGAAACGTGCGAGCAGCGTCGCCATTGAAAGTCCGACATATCCGGCACCGGCTACAGCAATCTTCATAATTCCGAAATTTATATTACAGACCGCTTATAAGCGTCCATCACAATACAATATTAACTCCAATACATATAAGCACGACACCTCCGGCGACCTCGGCCCAATGGCCGAAGCGCCTGCCGGCAAATCTCCCGCCGTTCAGACCGGCCTCCACCGAAAGCACCGTCACGACAAACACGGCGACGGCCAGGGGCAGGAAATCCGCCCACACTTCCCCCTCCATCGCACGCGACGCACCCACTGACAGGGCGTCCAGGCTGGTGGCTACACCTCCCATAATCACGCTCCACAGTCCGTCAATGGCAAATCCTTCCGCCACACGGCCGCCTCTCAGGGCGCGAACGCCATCCAGCAGCATATCTATCCCGACATACAGGAGCAGCGCCATCGCTATCCACTCGGAGACCCTCACCACAAAACGCGACAGTACCACTCCGAACGCCCATCCGAGCAACAGGAAAAGGCTCTGGATGACGGCGAAGCCGAGGGCCGCCAGGGCAATCCTGGCCTGTCCCGCGCCCGAGGCGCGGACCCCCGAACAGAGCGATACGGCGAAGCAGTCGGCACAAAGCGACAGCGCAATCAGTACTGATATGAGCATATTCGTGCGAATTTAGGAAAAAATGATGTAATCGTTGTTGATTTTTGCATATATTTGCGCTTCAAAAAATGAAGAAGTTGTCCCTACTGCTGGCAGTCGTACTGCCTTTACTGCCCCTGAACGCACAGGAGGCGGCAAACGCCGGGGAAAGCCTCGGCAGCCTGAAGCTCATAACAAGGCTTGACCTTGCCCCCGTATTCAGTCCGGAAGGGACGACGATGACGCTTGGCAGCACCCTCCTTTTCACAGACCTGATGCTCACTCCGTCGGAGCACGTCGGCATCCATATTGTAAACCAGTGGATGTCCTACCCGAGCCTGAACAAGGACGTGCTCAAGGAGCAGGCCACCCTTTACACCAACCTCGGGCGTTCGGACTATCTTAACTGGCTCAATACGCTGAGCGTCAACTTCCATTTCGGAGGATGGACTTTCGCCCTCGGCAAGTCCAGCATACTTGTCGACTCCTATGAGTACAACATACCCGACTACCTGACGCATATGTCACTTGCGACGGAGTTCTGGATGAACGTACAGCCCTATCAATGGGGCGGAGCGGGATACTATACCACGCCTTCCGGCAAATCGATGTTCGGCGCGTCGGCACGTACCTCCCCCTATGGCGAAAGGCCCTTCGCAAGCGGCCTGTTCACCTACGGGGCGGAATGGAGAGGCCGTTACGGATGGTTCTCCAACATCTGGCAGTTCAGCGCCATCGAGAAAAGCAAGGGCAGTTTCGAGCCCGTTGTCTCTCTGGGCCAGAAAGCGACAATCGGCGACTTCGCCATAGGATTCGACTGGATTAACAGGCTTGGAGACTGGGATCTCATACTGATAAAGGGCAACGCCTTCACGCTGCGCGGCGAATACGACGACAGCAACGACTGGAAGGTCACGGCCACGGCAATCTATGAGACTTGTGCCGCCTTCCGGAGCGTCAAGGCCGGAGCCGTCGTCGAATACTTTCCCCTGCCGGAGGGAAGACGCGACCTCAGGCTCGCGTTCAGCGCCGCCTACAACACACACCTGAAAACTCTGACGACATCGCTCGGATGCACCTATATCCTCAATCACAATTTCAAGAGAAAATAGATGGACAATAACCGTACGGCTATTGAGATTTGCAATCTAAGCAAATCCTTCGGGGACAAGAAAATACTGGACAACATCAACCTGAAGATACGTCAGGGCGAATTCGTGACGCTGCTGGGGCCCTCCGGCTGCGGCAAGACCACCCTGCTCAGGATTATCGGCGGATTCACCGAACCGGACTCCGGCACAGTGCTCCTCGACGGCAGGGACATAAGTTCGATGCCCCCTTACCGGAGGCCGCTCAACACCGTTTTCCAGCGTTACGCCCTGTTCCCCCACCTGGACGTATTCGACAACGTGGCTTTCGGGCTCAAGATACAGGGCCTGAAGGATGACGAGATTGACAAAAGGGTGCGCAAGATGCTCAAGATGGTGACACTGAGCGACTACGAGGACAGGGACATCTCATCCCTTTCCGGAGGCCAGCAGCAGAGGGTCGCGATAGCCCGTGCGCTGGTCAACTACCCCAAGGTTCTGCTTCTGGACGAGCCCCTGTCGGCCCTCGACCTGAAGATGCGCAAGGATATGCAGATAGAGCTCAAGGAAATACACGACAAGCTGGGCATCACCTTCATATACGTCACCCACGACCAGGAGGAGGCTCTCACCCTGTCGGACACGGTGGTCGTCATAAACGAGGGACGCATCCAGCAGACCGGCACCCCCGCCGACATCTACAACGAGCCGCAGAACTCGTTTGTGGCGGACTTCATCGGAGAGTCCAATATCCTTAACGGCAAGATGATATGCGACCGCAGGGTGGAGTTCGCCGGCCACGCCTTCGACTGCGTGGACGAGGGTTTCGGAGAGAACGTACCGGTTGACGTGGTCGTGCGGCCCGAGGACATCTACATCGTGGGCCAGACCTCCGCCGGACAGTTCACCGCCACGGTCAAGTCCCGCACCTTCAAGGGCGTACACTATGAGATGTTCGTCGAGACGGACACCGGCAACGAACTTATGATTCAGGACTACAACTCCTTCGAGCCTGGCAGCGAAGTCGGACTTATAATAAAGCCGCAGGACATCCAGGTGATGAAGAAGGAGCGCGTATGCAATACCTTCAGCGGCAGGATGACGGACAGCACCCACGTGGAAATGCTGGGCGGAGTATGGGAGTGCCTTCCGCAGCAGGACCTGGAACCCGGCGCGGCGGTCAGGGTGGAAGTCGATTTCAACAAGGTGGATATGGTTGACAACCTCGACGACGGCACCGTTACCGGCGAAGCCCATTTCATACTGTACAAGGGCGACCACTACCACATAGACATCCTTTCCGACGAAGGCTGGCACATATATGCCGACACGACCTACGTCTGGGACAAGGGCGACCTTATAGGCATCAGCATACTTCCCAAGGACCTCCGCATCAGCAGAAGCGATGAAAATTAAAAGAAACGCCTGGAGCATTCCCTACATAGTGTTCCTCATCATATTCGTGGTGTTTCCGCTGATTCTGGTCGGAATCTACGCCCTTGCCGATGCCGACGGCAACTTCACCTTCGCCAACGTCGCAAGGTTCTTCTCCGACTCCGACGCGCTCTCGACCCTTGCCCTGTCGCTCGACATCGCGATAGAGACAACAGCGCTCTGCCTGCTGATAGGATATCCGGTAGCCTGGATACTTGCCAACCGCGAATTCAACCATTCCGGGGTGACGATAGTGCTTTTCATACTGCCGATGTGGATGAACGCGCTGATAAGAACGCTCGCCACCGCACAACTCTTCAATATGCTCGGCTTCACTCCGGGCAGGGGGACGCTGCTGGCGGGTATGACGTACGACTTCCTGCCGTTTATGATTTATCCCATCTACAACGTGCTTCTCAAGACGGACCAGTCCTACTGCGAGGCGGCGGCAGATCTGGGGGCCTCCCCCTTCAAGGTATTCCGCAAGGTGGTGCTACCCCTTTCGATGCCGGGCGTGCTGAGCGGGGTGATGATGGTATTTATGCCCACGGTATCCACCTTCGCCATATCGGAGTTCCTGACCAACAACAAGATAAAACTGTTCGGCACGATCATACAGGAGAACATCAACTCCTCGATGTGGAACTATGGGGCGGCGCTGTCGCTGCTGATGCTCATCATCATCGGCATCACCGCATTCGTGGCTACGGACGAGAGGGACACTGAAGAACAGGGAGGAAGCGCGGTATGAAAAGGACTCTTGCAAGAATCTATGTCTGGCTGCTGCTTCTGCTGCTTTACGCACCCATAATCTTCATTATGGTGTCGTCCTTCACCGAGGCAAGGGCCCTCGGCAACTGGACCGGCTTCTCGACCGGACTGTACAGGTCCCTGTTCGAAGGGGACATGGCCGGGGCGCACTCGCTTTCGATGGCCTTCAAGAACACAATCTTCATAGCGCTCGTGTCCGCCGCGGCAGCCACGGCGCTGGGCACGACGGCGGCCATAGGCATCCACAACCTCAGGGGGCGTATCCGGAAGAGCGTAAAGATGGCCAACTCCGTACCGATGCTCAACCCCGACGTCATCACCGGCGTGTCGCTGTTCCTGCTCTTCGTATTCCTCGGCATAAGCCAGGGCTACCTTACCGTCATATTGGCGCACATCAGTTTCTGCACCCCGTACGTCGTGCTCAACGTGATGCCGAAACTCCGGCAGATGAACCCCAACCTCTATGAGGCGGCGCTGGATCTCGGAGCCTCGCCGATAAGGGCCACCACGAAGGTGGTGCTTCCGCAACTGCGCCCCGGTATGGTCAGCGGCTTCATAATGGCCTTCACGATGAGTCTGGACGATTTCGCCGTCACCTTCTTCACAAGGGGTACCATAGGCCTGGAGACGCTCTCCACCTACATATACGCCGACGCGCGCAAGGGGGGTCTCACTCCGGAACTCCGGCCTCTGATGACGATAATATTCCTTGTGATACTTCTGCTGCTGGCAGTCATATCCTTCAAGAACAGAAAGAATGTCAATCAGATATAGCATCCGAAGATTCCTTGCAGCCGCCGCGCTGCTCCTGCCTGCACTGTCCTGCACGCGGGACAGGGACTCGTTGCTGAAGATTTACAACTGGGGCGACTATATCGACGAGTCGCTTCTTCCGGAATTCGAGAGCTGGTACGAAAGTCAGACCGGAGAGAAGGTCAAGACCGTATACCAGACCTTCGACATCAATGAGACGATGCTCTCGAAGATAGAGCGCGGCAGGGAGGACTTCGACGTCGTGTGCCCTTCGGACTACATCATAGAGAGGATGCTGCGCTCCGACCTTCTGCTTCCGATAGACCGCGACTTCGGAGACACACCCGACTGGATAAGTTCCAACATATCCCCCTTCATATCGGACTGGTTCTCCAGAATCGACGGCCACGGCAAGGATGCGCGCGACTATGCCGCAGGCTATATGTGGGGCACGACGGGGATTCTCTACAATACACGATACGTCACTGAGGAGGAGGCATCCACCTGGGCGGTCATCTGCAATCCCAAGTTCTCGGGAAAGATATTCGTAAAGGACGCGGCAAGGGACGTCTTCGCACCTATGCTGATATACCTGCGGCAGGATGAAATCAAGTCGGGCAGGGTGACGATGGACGAACTGATGACCGACTCCTCGGACAGTTCGCTTGCCGACGTAGAACGCCATATGAAAGAAGTCAAGAAGTACATAGCGGGCTGGGAAGCGGACTTCGGCAAGGAACTTATGTCGCAGGGGGCGGGATACGTCAACCTCACCTGGAGCGGGGACGCGGTATGGGCTATGGAGGAAGGCCGCAACGCCGGCGTGGAACTCGACTACCGTGTTCCGGCGGAGGGCAGCGCAATATGGTTCGACGGCTGGGTCATACCCAGATACGCACGCAACGTCAAGGCTGCCCGGTATTTCATCGACTTTATGTGCAAGCCGGAAAACGCCATACGCAATATGGAGGTCATCGGATACGTGAGCGCAGTATGCGGAAAGGAGATACTCGACCATATCGCGGACAACGACCGCTACGGGCCGGTTGACCTCACCTATTTCTTCGGGGAGGGTGCGGACAGCGTCTGCGCGAACCCGGTCCAATATCCCGACAGGAGCGCTGTCGCACGCTGCGTACTGGAACACGACTGGGGTGATGACACTCCGAAACTGACCGAAATGTGGTCCAGGGTCAAGGGCGACGGCATAAGCGTGTGGACGGCGGCGATACTCTCCTGCGTGGCGGCGGCGCTGGTCGCGGCCACCGTGGTCAAGTCGGTTCACAGACGCCGCCGCAGGCTCGGCGCCGGCAGGAGGCTTTCGAAACGGAGGAACAAATTGAACACAAGGATATGAAACTCTATCAGATTCTGGCGGCAGCCGCCCTCGTCGCGGCTTTCGCATCGTCCGTCTCCTGCAAGTCGGGTGCGGACAAGCCGGCGGCGGACGCCGAGGCCGTGGCGGTGGATGATTCGACCGACCGCATACTTCCGGCCGCGGAAGTGGAGGAATCACCTCTCTTCCAGGGCAAGGAGCCGAAGGCCTTCGCCGAATGGGTCGGAAAGAAAATCAGTTTCCCGAAAGAGGCTGCCGACTCGATGCATCGCGGCGTTGTCGTCGTCGGGTTCGTGATTGACAAGTCGGGCAGAGTGGTGGACGTCAAGGTCGAGAAAAGCGTTTCCTACCTGCTCGACTCCATAGCCGCGGCCACGGTGAAGGAGTCCCCGATATGGACACCCGGCAAAGTGAACGGAGAGCCCGTGCAGGTAAGTTACAGGCTTCCCGTCAATTTCTCGTTCAAATAGGAATCAGCCCCGGTTGATGTAGAGAACGTCATCCTCGCGGATAACGGTGTTGCCGTGGGGGATGATTCTCTTCTCACCCCGCTTAATAAGCACCACCTGCCGGTTTTTTATCGGATAGTTCTTCAACTCGATGCCGGCCCAAGGGCTTCCGGGCTGTATGGTCTCCTCGACTATCATAAGGCCGTTTCCGCTTCTGAACGCCTTGGAGGCAAGCACCACCCTGTCCCCTGCCCTGATGACGGTATGGCCGTCCGGTATGAAGTGCTCCTCACCCCTGTAAATCATACACATAAGTATGCCTTTCTGGATATTGAGCTCTAGGACCTGGTGGTCGGCCCAGGTATTGGATTCGTCGATCTCGACCTCGATGAACTGCACGTCCGCCTCCTCGGCGAAGTCGTTGAAGGTCTTCATCACGTCCGATCCGCTGTCAACCACGCCGAACCTGCGTGCCATCATCGGTATCAGCGAGCCCTGTGCGGCGATTGATATGAGGACTATACCGAACACGATGTTCACGATATCGTGTTCGAGGAAGACCTCCTCTCCCATAGCCATTATGGCAAAGGCGATGGATGCGGCACCCCTCAGTCCGACGAATGATATGAATCCGTTCTGGCGCGGGGTGTACTTCCTGAATGGCATCAGGACGGCGAATACCGACAGAGGTCTGGCAATCAGGAGCAGGCAGAAGAAGATGGCAACCGCCGGAATCGCCGACTCGAGCAGCACCGAAGGCCTTGCAAGGAGTCCCAGGTCGAAGAATATTATGACCATCATCAGGTTGGTAAGTCCGTCGAAGAATCCGACCAGCGACTTCTTGCCGGGGAACTCGGAATTGCCCAGCATAATACCCACGATATACGCGCTGAGATAGCCGTTGCCGCCGATGGAGTTGGGTATGGCATAGGAGAATATCGCCACCGCAAGTATGAAGAGCGAATCGAAGCCCGAAGTCGCGAACTTGAAACGCCTCATCACATATACCGTCCCCTTCGCGATGGCAAGGCCGAGGCCGGCGCCAATCACAATCTGTTTCACCAGCATCCACAATACCGCTCCCCCGCTCATCCCCGGTCCGAGCAGCGAAAGCATCACCATCGTGAGCATATAGGACATAGGGTCGTTTGAGCCGCTCTCGACCTCCAGAAGCGGGGCGATATTGTTCTTCAGGCCCAGCCTCCGCGACCTGAGGATGGAGAATACCGAAGCGGCATCGGTGGAACTGACTACGGAGCCCATCAGGAGCGCCTCTATCCAGCCCCAGCCCAATACGAAACGGCAGAAAAGCCCCGTCACCAGCGCAGTCAGGAAAACTCCGGCCGTGGCAAGCAAGGAAGCCTCGACGGCCACCTTGCGGGCAGTACGCCAGGAAGTGCCGAATCCACCGTAGAACATTATGAAGATAAGCGCCACGGAGCATATCGAACCCGCCGTGTCATATTCCAGCCCCATATCAGGGGAGATATTGCCATAAAGCATACCCAGCAGCAGGAATGCCAGCAGGACCGGTATCCCCAGTCTGGACGAGACGTTGTTGAGAAGTACGCAAAGCACTATCACAACAGCAAATACGGCAAGGGACTCGATAATCATCGCGCTTGAATCTTACCAATCAGTTATGTCCGGCATCAAAAAGCAGCGCCTGCACTCCGGAAGCGATTGCCGGTTTGGAGAAAACTATGGAAAGCGTCTCGTCGGAGTCGCTCTTCAGCAGGTTGAGAAGAAGGCAGGGGTTGAATCCCTCAGCCATTCTGCCCCTTACGGGCACATAATACATCCTGTCCCCGCTCTTGATGTCGAGCTTGTTCTCCGATTCGATAAGGAAGGCATCGTGACCTGAAAGCCTCATCATCCCGCCTATGCCCATCTCGGGCACCACTTTCATCAGCGGGGGCGCCTCGAGACCTATTTCGAGCAGCGCCCTGAATCCGTCGGGGCCTGCCTCATCGACGTAAAGCACGTCGAAATGGTTGATTTTGAACGTGCCTGCACCGGCGACAAGGCTGAAGCCGCGTCCTATGAAGCTGGTCGCAAGCCGCTCCGGGGCGAAAATGCCCTCGAGCGGAATCCTCCTGCTGATACGGGCACCCAGCCCTCCGCGAAGGCCGATTCTTATCGAGGCGTCAAGTTCCAGCCTGGCCCTGTAGCGGATTTTGAGAACGTTGAGGATATTGAAGAAATTGGACTCTTCGGGAATGACGATTTCGACGTCGGTAAGGTAGGTGGCGTCGCACTTCTTGCCGACAGCAATCAGGTTGAGCGTCGAAGCCCTGAAAATCTCCACGCCGTCGACCAGGCACCCGGCCTTCACTTCGGATATCTCGAAGGCTCCGCCCGGGTTATTGAACCCGATGCGGACCGTAGCCACGGCGTGATGAGGGTCCCTTACTGTGACGTTGAGAAGTTCGAGGCTCCTGAGCGAATCGGCCACCCAGGAGTATGAAGACGCTCCCGCCATCTTCAGCGGGAGCGTCATCAATATACAGGCCGCAATGGAGCGCAAACTCATATCAAATCACGCGGCTAATCCTCGTATCCGGGATTCTGGACGTTGCGTCTGTTGGACCACTTCGCACCGGACGGGAACGGGAAGAGTTCGTGCTTTCCCTTCTTGAAGCCATAATCGGCCCCATCCAGCGCATCGGCCCATACGGTATAAAGACGCCCGTCGGGGTGGAAAGTGGCGCTTTCGCCCTGGCGGGGGTCGCCGCGGAACGCCTTGTCATAAACTCTGGACACGCCTTTCATTCCTTCACCCTCCAAAGTGGCGATTGCCTTGGCGTCATTCCAGCGGAGAATGTCGAACCAGCGGTTGCCCGTACCCCAGAGTTCGAAGCGCAACTCGTTCTGCACAAATTCCATGTTTGCATCTGTGGATATGGTTTTCGAGTTGGCTCTTTTCTGGATCATATTAAGATACTTTTTCGCTTCATTTCCTTTTCCGGACTGCACATAGGCTTCGGCCCTATACAGGAGAACCTCATCGTATAAGGCAAGCGTATGCGGAACGGCAAGATTGAGGGAAGCGCTCTCAAAATCGTATTGACGGGGGATAAACTTGAGGGGAATCCAGAAAGAATTGCCGTAAAGTCCGTTCCCGGTATCGGATATGCCCACCTTGTCGCATTTCACAAGTTCATCTTCGCTCATATCGTTCAACCCGGCATCGGCATACTCGAATTTATGGCCGAAAATCATATCGTGGGCGTTGGCCACTGTGGCATCGAACCTGTAACTGTGTCCATCATTACTAAAGAATTCATCTCCGAAAGTCTGGGGAGCCGCCAGGCAGCCGTACCCCTTGACGTCGAAAGTCGGCTCGATATAGAGTTCGCAAGGATTGGCCCTGAAGCTCGCGGTATGCGGAGCGAACCAATGGGCGGGCCTCGAAGTGGAGGTGGACAGCGGCGCGGCCACCTTGGGGAGCGTCATTATCATCTCCTCGCAGAAATCCGCTTCGATATGACTGAGGTTTTTGAATCTATCCCCGGGGACAAGGTCATATTTGCCGGACTTCTCGATTTCTTCAAAGGCACTCCCGGCTTCATCATAAATTCGGGCATACAGATAGGCCATACCGGCGATATAATAAGCGAATCCCGTGGTGGCAATCTTGGCCCCCTCCTTGTCTGACTTGCCATCTCTTGTTACAAGATAAGGAAGGCACTCCATAACCTCCTTGGCTATCAACTTAAACGCTTCATCAGAGGACATAGCGACATCCTCATTCGAAGGAAGGAGACTTGGCTTCCTGTAATACTCGTCCGGCAGCACGACCCTCTCTCCCCAGCCTTTCAGGAGCTGCATATAACCCCACGCGCGCATAACCTTCGCTTCGGCGATATATTTCCTTGTATCAAGAGTGTCGAAGCGGTGGCTGAAACGCTCGATATAGAAGTTGCAGCAGTTGACATAATCGTACAGCGCGTCATAAGCTGCGGCGATGACTGCATTGTCGGGGCCGTAGGTGAAGTTGTCGAGTTCCCTGAGCGCCATCAGGTCGTCATGCAGCCCGGCTCCGCCCACAGACACGATATCGTCGGGGACGTTCTGCAGGAAGAAAAGCGCATAGGCGTTATCTCCGGAGAAAAGGCAGGCGGAAAGGTCGTCATACATCTCCATATGCTCCTTGTTCAGATCGGGAGGAAGCACAACCACGGAGTCGGACTCCACAGTGACCTGCGTACTGGAGTACGAAAGGTTCACCTTGAGATTCTCAACGCCCGTCATAAGAAGGTCCTTTATCGGCTTTGAAGCGTTCACCATATCCAGATCGGCGTTGACCTTGATTATGTCGGCGAAGCCGGGGAGAAGCTCGACGGAAGCAATCTTCACACGCTCGGGCAAACCGTTGTTCGCCTTGGTGACCTCACCGTTGAGCACGCCCATCGTCAGCCTCTCCGGATGGTTGAGCACGGTCTGCACGGCCTTCGCGGGGCTCACCTTGAAATTGACGTAGAACTCGTCCACAATGATATCCGTCGTACCTCCTTCCCGATAATCACCCCGGGAAGGATATGCATTGATTACGGCGCCGTGTTCGTCACGATCCGGCGCAAAAGCCAACGACACGGGCTGAACCTCGGTATCGGCCGGCTCCACCGGGCTCACGGGTTCGCTCTTACTGCACGCTCCTGCACAGCACAGAAAGGCCAGGGCAGCGGCAAACATTGAAAATTTCTTCATAAATTTTATTTTTTGAAAATAAACGATTGTCAAACCGCGCAAATTTAATAAAAATTTCCGACAATCCGCGAAAGCGGGGCGACATCCAATGCAGCCCGCTCTCCGGCAAGGTATCTGAAATAGCCGGCGACGGCAATCATTGCCGCGTTGTCGGTGGTGAACTTGAACTCCGGCAGGAACACGTTCCACCCGCGCTTCCGCCCCTCCTCGAGCATCCGCGCACGAAGGCCGCTGTTGGCCGATACGCCGCCCCCTATCGCTATGTCGCGTATCCCGGTCAGGTCCGCCGCCTTCACCAGCTTGGAAAGCAGGATGTCTATCAGCGTCTTCTGGAACGAAGCGCAGATGTCCTCGCGGTTGTTGTCCATAAACGAAGGGTCCCCGGCCATACGGTCCCTCACGAAATACAGCAGGGAGGTCTTGACTCCGCTGAAACTGTAATCCAGCCCCGGTATGGAAGGCTTGGAGAACTTGAAGCGGGACGGATCGCCCGACTTTGCAAGACGGTCTATCACGGGCCCTCCCGGATAGCCAAGCCCCATCATCTTGGAGCACTTGTCGAAAGCCTCCCCCACCGCATCGTCTATGGTCTGGCCCAGAATCCGGTACTCCAAAGGACTGTCAACCCTGACAATCTGCGAGTTGCCCCCGCTGACAAGAAGGCACAGATAGGGAAACGAAGGCTCCCTTATCTGCCTGCCGTCCTCCCGCACGAACCCTGCGAGAAGATGGCCCTGCAAGTGGTTCACCATAACCGTGGGCACTCCGAGCGAAAGTCCGAGCGCCTTTGCGAAGGAGGTCCCCACGAGCAGCGAGCCGAGCAGCCCCGGCCCCCGTGTGAAGGCTATCGCGCTCAGCGACGAAACCCCTACTCCGGCTCTTTTCAGGGCCTCGCTCACCACCGGCACGATATTCAGTTCGTGCGCCCTGGACGCCAGTTCCGGGACCACGCCGCCGTAGGCCTTGTGGACATCCTGACTTGCAATCACGTTCGAAAGGAGAACACGGTCCCTTATGACGGCGGCGGAAGTGTCGTCGCAGGAGGATTCTATGCCCAGAATTATATCCGCCATCACGAAAGTGCTTGGAACCGCAAAAATAGCAATAATTGGCGAAAAATGTTAAATTTGTAGGATTAACCGAAGATGAAGATTCTCAAGACAGCCGGCCTTGCGCTGATTGCGGCGCTCGTCATCTTCCTGACCGCGGCCCTGTTGCTGCAGGTTCCGGGAGTGCAGACGCTCGCCGTGCGCTCCGTCGCCCGGAACCTGAGCGCCCCGCTCAAGTGCAGCGTCAGCGTCGGGAAAGTGTCCCTGAGGCCTTTTGCGTCACTTCGCGTCGATGACATAGTGGTCAGGGACCGGAGCCCGTACCGCGCCGACCAGTCCGGCCGCGGCCGGGCCCCGGTAGATACCGTGGTGCATATCCATACGCTGTATGCCACGATGTCGCTCAAGGACCTGCTCGTGTCGCGTCCCTACGTCAACGACTCCCTGCAGGTGGTCCCCCACAGGTCCGTCCACCTCAGGAGGATTGTAATAAAGGGCTTCGACTACAATATCGCGGTCGAAAGCAATACCTTCCCTGAAGTCAACGTCCTGAGACTCCTTTATGACGGCCTTCCTCCCGTCAGCAGGCCTAATGCTCCGGAACTCTTCCAGGTAAGGCGCCTGACGGTATCGGGCGCACATATTACCCTGCGGAATTTTCTGGAAAAGAAGCGCGAATACGGCGGCGCGGGCATCAGATGGGATGATATGTCCCTCGAAGGCGGTTTCAAGGCGCACAACGTCAGGTTCGAGGACAACGTAATTACCGGAGTGCTGGACGGATGCAGCGGCATCGAGCGTTCCGGCTACAGGGTGCACGACCTGTCCGGCACGTTCCGCATCGGCCGCGGCAGGGCAGTGTTCGGAGGAGTGAACTTTGCCGACGTCTGGTTCGCGACACGGGCCCCGTCCGTGGTGATGACCTTCAAGATCATACTCTCGTTCCGCAGGTTCGCCCC
>JAKSJZ010000030.1 GCA_024401995.1 Bacteroidales bacterium | reverse complement strand
CAGGGCGATGCTGGCGAACGGCGAGGAGGTCAATCTGATTTCCAAGTACACCGGTTTGCCGGTTGAAGAAATCAAGAAGTTGGCATAAGCAGTCCCTTGCTTCTCCGGCGGATACCGCAACAATGCAAACAAAAACGGAACGGCCAAAAGGGTCGTTCCGTTCTGCCAAGGCGGGGCCTGCCGCTAATAGCGGGCCTCCGAGGAAACTGTCAGCTTCTTGCGGCCGTGACGACGGCGCGACGCCAATACGCGACGCCCGTTGGCAGAAGCCATACGCTCACGGAATCCGTGCTTGTTGACTCTCTTGCGCCTTGAGGGTTGGAATGTCCTTTTCATATCTCGAAGTTTTTATTTTTTCATTTTGGGAGGGCAAAGATATTATTTTCTGATATCAATCACAAATTTTTCAGCGAAATATTCTTCATCGAGCCACTCCGATACCGGCCATATGCTCTGATGCGATGCGTCAAGCCCGAAACGCGAGTTGAGAGTCGCCAATTCCTGCGCCACGTCACCGCCCTTCAGACACAGCAGGGCTCGCCCGAACTTGCCCTTCACCCAGGGATACAGGCGGTCGAGCGACGTTACGGCGCGGCTGACCACATAATCGAACCGCCCGTCCAGCGCCTCCGCCCTGCCGCACACGAAGGTCACGTTGTCCAGCCCCAGGGAGGAGGCCACTTCGCGCGCTACCATTATCTTCTTCCCTATCGAATCGCATAGGGTGAAACGGGAGGACGGCAGAGCCATCGCGAGCGGAATGCCGGGGAAACCACCGCCTGTGCCCACATCCAGAAAAGACGCTCCGGCCGTGTCCTCTTCCCTCGTAGAAAGGTACTCCGCTATCGCCAGAGAATGGAGGAAATGGTGCTCGAAGAGCATATCCGTGTCTTTCCTGGAAACAACGTTTATCCTGACGTTCCACTCCAGATAGAGGTCAACCGCCCTTTGGAAATCCGACTTACTGTACCGCATTCTCCCTCCTTATCTTTTCAATCATAGCCTTGGCGCGGCGGATGCGCGTGCGTACCGTATTGAGTTCCATACCGAGTTCCTCGGCAATTTCCTTGTACTGGAGGCCGTCAAGAAGCCGCAGCCTGGCCACCTCACGGTATATCGACGGGAGCCCCTCGATGCAGGCCCTGGTCCTGTCCCTGTCTTCGTCGGATATGATGTTTTCCAGTGCGCTGATCTCCCCGTCACATATGGAGTCTATGTCCTTCGAGCGGGCCACGATATTGTCATCCAGCGAAACATAGTTGCGGTTCGCCCGCTGCAACTGCGCCACCGTATCGAGCGCGGTATTGCGGGCTATCGTCTTGAGCCAGGTCGGGAATCTGCTCCTGCTGCCGTCAAAGGTCCTTATCTGCATAAAGGCCTTCTGGAAACTCCTGGAACATATATCCTCGACGTAAAAGTCGTCGATGTGCCTGATTGTAGCGCGCACGAACTGGCGCAGGTCATCGATATGATTGTTCCACAACTGCTCGAAGGCGCGTGAATCACCTATCACGGCGCGCCGTACCAGTTCATCAGTGGGCGTCAAGCCAATTCTTTCCATAATTGCATTCCACGGTTAACGGCACGCTCAGCCCGGCTATCCCCTCCATCGCCCCGACAAGCAGACCGCGCACCTCTTCTATTTCATTCTCCGGCACTTCAAGAAGCAGTTCGTCGTGAATCTGAAGCACCATACGCGACCGGAGCCCATTCTTACGAAGACGTCTGTCAACCTCAATCATAGCAAGCTTTATGATGTCGGCCGCGCTGCCCTGTATGGGAGCGTTCACGGCATTGCGCTCGGCCACCGACCTGACCACGGCGTTATGTGCATTGATGTCAGGGATATAGCGCCTGCGGCCGTAAAGGGTCTCAACATATCCGTTCTCACGCGCAAAAGCAATGGTATCATCGATATAAGCCCTTATGCTTGGGAAGGATTCGAAATAATCCCTTATGAGTGCCGACGCCTCCGACCTGGAGCATCCCAGCCTCTGACTCAGCCCGAAGGCGGATATGCCGTACATTATGCCGAAATTCGCAGTCTTGGCCTTCCGGCGCTGCTCCGGCGTCACCTCCCCCGCAGGGACTCCGAATATCCTGGAAGCCGTCGCCTCGTGGATGTCGATTCCCGAACGGAAAGCCTGCACAAGATGGGGGTCGGCGCAGAAATGGGCCATAACCCTCAATTCTATCTGGGAATAGTCCGCGGACATTATCACGCTGCCGCTCTCCCCGGCGGTGAATGCACGCCGTATCTCCCTGCCATCCTCCGTGCGGACAGGTATGTTCTGCAGGTTGGGTGACGAACTGCTAAGCCTTCCGGTAGAAGTAAGCGCCTGATTGAAAGTGGTATGCACCCTGCCATCGCGACTACTTACATACCCCGGCAGAGGCTCGATGTAGGTGCTGAGGAGCTTCCTGAGCCCGCGGTACTCCAGAATGGCATCGATTATCGGGCTCCTGTCAGAGAGGGCCGACAGTGTCTGCTCGTCCGTAGGCCAGTTGCCTCCCCGGGGCTTCTTTGCGGACGGATCGAGCTTCATCCTTTCGAACAACAACTCCCCTATCTGCTTGGGAGAACTTACGTTGAGCGACTTTTCACCGGCCAGTTCCCTTACTTCCGCCTCCTTGCGGATCATCCTGTCCCTCAACCCCTCGGCGTACTCCGAAAGGGCGGCAGGATCTATCCTGACTCCGGCCATCTCCATCCTTGCGAGCACCTTGAGAAGAGGCTCCTCTATCGTATCGTAAATCTTCTCCAGCGCCGGGCTGGCGGCAAGTTCGCCACGCAGCTTCGCGGACAACAACGCCAGGACTGCCGCCTCGCGCAGCGACTCCGCCTTGTCCTCCACGATGCCGTCCGGCTCCGCACCGCCGTCAAAGAGCGTCGCCTCGGCGGATACCCCGTCCACGTGTCTCAACTCCACGCCGAGATATGTCCTTGCCAGCGCATCCACCTTATGACTCCGCTCCGGGTTAAGCAGATAGTGCATAAGTTCTATGTCAAGGATACGGCCTCCGGCCTCGATGCCGCAGTTTTCCTGAAGATACTTCAGCATATCCTTCATACCGCCACCGCACTTCTGCACCGCCGGGTCGGAAAGTATCCCGGCCACGTCGGCGGGAGCGGCGGCGGCCGAGCGTGTTCCGTCGCTCAGAAAGAGTGTGTCCCCTTTCCTTACCACCGCCAGGGACTCCGCGCCGGCGAGCTCCGCGGCCGCAACCTCCCTCACTTCAACTTCGGCTGCTGCGACGGCGGGCGCCGTATTCTCAGCCGGCCCCGCGGACGGAATCAGCCGCTTGAGCGAAGGCATCTCGTACTCGTCGAGCAGCCCGGCTATGTCCGGAGACAGTCTCATATCCAACCTCAACCGTTCCTCCGTGACATTGAGCGGAATGTCAGTCTTTATCGTAACCAGCTTCCGGGACAGCCATATATGGTCTTCCGCCTCCTTGAACATAGCCTGCTGCTTCCCCGTCAACTCTCCGATATGTTCATAAATTCCCTCCAGGGTCCCGTATTTCGCGAGAAGCTTCGCCGCCCCGACGGGCCCGACGCCCTGCACTCCCGGCACGTTGTCCGCCGTATCGCCGCAGATAGAAAGCACGTCCACCACCTTCGCGGCGGAGTCTATCCCCCACTTCGCGCAAACCTCCGCGGGGCCCAGAATCTCGGCATCGGCGCCGGACTTGCCGGGGCGGTACTGGAAGATACCGGGAGAAACGACCTGGCCGTAGTCCTTGTCGGGGGTAACCATACATACCTCGAAGCCCATATCCCTGAACTGGATGGCCGCAGAGCAGATGACGTCATCCGCCGCGAAGCCCTTGACCATCAGCACAGGGACGCCGAGAGCCCCCACTATCCTTTGGAGAGGCTCCAGCGCGTCGATGACGAGCTGCGGGGTGGCTTCACGGTTAGCCTTGTACTGCGGATAAAGGTCATTCCGGAAAGTTCCCCCGGGAGGGTCGAAACTCACCGCGAGATGAGTCGGGTTCTCCCTTGCCACGAGTTCGAGCAGATACTTCGTGAATCCGAAGAGTATGGACGTATCCACACCCTTTGTGTTGACCATAGGCCTCCCCAGGAAGGCATAATACATCTTGAAGACAAGCGCGTGGCCGTCTATCAGAAAAAGTTTCATTGCCCAAATTTATGAAACTTTTTTAATATATTTGCCCCTGTATGGAAGAGGATTTGAAATTTATGAAAAGCGCCCTTCTCGAAGCCGGGGATGCCGATGCGGAAGGCGAGATTCCAATAGGGGCGGTAATCGTCTGCCGCGGAAAAATCATTGCCAAAGGCCACAATATGACCGAGCGCCTTCACGACCCAACCGCCCACGCCGAGATGATCGCCCTGACCAGCGCGACCGAGGCCATCGGGGGCAAATACCTCAATGACTGCACCCTGTATGTAACCGTGGAACCCTGCCCGATGTGTGCGGCGGCTCTCGGATGGGCCCAGATCGGCCGCATCGTTTACGGCGCCCCCGACCCGAAGAGAGGCTACACCCTCTTCTCCCCCTCGCTCCTTCACCCCAAGACTGAAGTGACAGCCGGAGTGCTGGAGGAGGAATGCAGCGGGATACTCTCCCGTTTCTTCAAGCAAATCCGCTAGCGGACCCTTATCTTCCTGCCTACACGGAGGGTGGTCCTTGACGTGAGGCCCTGATTGAGACGGCATATCGCCGTCACGGTAGTGCCATATCTGCGGGCTATGGCGCCGAGCGTATCTCCGGAACGAATCGTATGATAGCGGCGGGCGTTCAGTTCGGCAAGGGCCTTTTCGGCCTCCGCCCTGGCTTCCTCTTCGCTCTGATAGATTGCGTCCTCCTCCTCATCCGAAGAAGGCACATACTGGCACCCCGGAATCAGATGCTTCGTCTTAAGCACGAATACCGTATCCCTCAACTCTCCGGCCGGGAAGTCAATCAGCCACTGCGGGTCGAAAGCGACCCCCTTATAGCGCGTCTCGAAATGAAGGTGGGGGCCCGTGGAGCGCCCGGTATTGCCGCTGAGCCCTATCACGTCTCCGGCATGCACCCAGTCGTTCTCCTCGCAGCGGAACTGCGACAGATGGCCGTAAGTCGTCTCAAGCCCGTTGGCGTGCCTTATAATCACCACGTTGCCGTATCCTCCTATACGCTTGGCTATCCTCACCCGACCGTCGAATGCGGCGCACATCGGGGTACCCGTCGGCATAGGCAGGTCAACGCCCATATGCTGACGGCCCCTGCGCCAGCCGAACTTCGAGTAAACCTCGCGCCGATACGGGCAATGGAAACCGCTCACGGAATCGACCAGCCAGAGCGTCACCCTGTACGGCATATCCTTGAGCTCTATCTTATACGGATTCACAAACTCGTCGCTCCAGGCCTCCGTAAATATGGAATCACCCGCACAGGCCTCCAGCTCGCGCCTGTATTCCCAGGTATGGTCCTTATAGAGAACTAGTTGGATATTGGGGTCCGAGGTCTCGAGCGTATCCATCACCTCCTTGTTCGGGTCGATCTCCGGCACAAACGCAAGAGCCAGCAACATCAAAATCATCCTCATACTCTTTGTCCTCCGAATTCATTTTCAATCACTCTTCCGGCCTCGGCCACCCTGTCCTCAAGCAGAGTCCGGTCGTTCGCCTCGCAGATGAGCCGCAGATACGGCTCCGTGTTGGACGGCCTGATATTGAACCACCAGTCCCTGAACTCCAGCCTGTATCCGTCGAAATCCATAACCTTCACCGGTGTCTCCCTGTCGGAGAAGCGGGCCTTCAGCGCGTCCATCGCGCCCTTCTTGTCATCGACCCTGAAATTGATTTCCCCCGAATTGAAGTACCCGGCTATGCGGTCCATCTCCTCCCCCAGTGTCTTCCCCTCACGCTTCAGCCCGGCCACTATCCTGAGCACGATGAGCGAAGAGAGAAGTCCGCTGTCGGAATAATGGAAATCCTTGAAATAATAGTGCCCGGCAAGTTCTCCTCCCCACAGGCCGTCAATCTCGCGGAGCTTGGGCGCGGCATATGCCCTGCCCACCTTCCGGGTATGCACCCTGCACCCGGGCGGCTCGAGGAATTCGGGGACTGCCTGCGAACTGCGTATCTCCTGCGGGACGAGAGGGGACTTCTCCCCGCGCTCTCCGAGGAAATAGCGCGACATCAGGGCCACAACGAGGTCGGGAGCAACGAACCGTGCCTGTTCGTCCACGAACATCACCCTGTCGGCATCGCCGTCATATATGACTCCCACGTCCGCCCCTGTCCTGCGTACCAGATCCCTCAGGGGCTTCACGTTCTCCGGCTGCAGAGGGTTGGGCTCGTGGCCGGGGAAATTGCCGTCCATAGTGTCGAAAATATAACTGTGCCCCTCCCCGAAAATCTCCTTGGCGAAAAGGTTCGACATACCGTTGGAAAGGTCGAATGCTATCTTGAGGCCCGACAGGTCGGCAAGATACCCGCGCATGAAGGCCAGGTAGTCGTCGTGGATGTCGAAGGCGGTCACCTTCCCCTTCCTTGCCGCCGGAGGCGTCGGGCGCCCTTCCTCTATCCAGGCCTGAATCTGGCCCAGACCCGAATCGAGCCCGACCGGAAGCGCATTCTCGCGCGATACCTTCATCCCGTTGTAGTTCTTCGGATTGTGCGAGGCGGTAATCTGGACCGAGGCCTTGAAGCCGTAGTGCGCGGTGGCGAAATACACCATCGGCGTCGATGAAAGGCCGAGGTCCCTGACATCGGCTCCGGCATCCGTGATGCCTTCGACAAGGGCGTCGCGTATCTCCTTCGAGGAAAGCCTGCAGTCGCGTCCGACAACCACCGTGTCGGCGCCAAGCAGGCCGGGGATGAAATATCCGACCTTGTACACCGTGGTACGGTCGAAATCCTCGTTGTAAATCCCCCTTATGTCATATGCGTGAAATGCTCCCATAACTACTTTATCTTGCTCTGATAGGCGGTCGCGACCTTGCCGGCGGCCACCCTCTGAATCTTCCTGGCAACAATCTTGCGGCGGATGGGCGCCAGCAAATCGGTGAAAAGCACCCCGTCGAGGTGACTCATCTCGTGCTGTATCATCCTGCATCCGAACTTGTCGAAAGTCTCCCTGCGCTTCGTCAGGGTCTCGTCATAATACTCCACCGTGATGCTTTCCGGCCGCAACACGTCTCCATATACGCCGGGAACGCTCAGGCACCCCTCCGAGAACTCGCACCTTCCCTCGCCCTCCGACACAAGCACGGGATTTATCATAGTGCGGCGGAATCCCTTCAAATAGGGATAATTGTCGGCAACGGCATCCCCGTCGACAATAAGCACACGGCTGCTGACTCCAATCTGCGGAGCGGCAAGCCCGCACCCCTCGGAACTCTTCAAAGTATCCTTCAGGTCCTGAACCAGGGCCGCTATCTCTTCCTTCTTCGTCAGATCCGCCTCAGGAGCGACCTCACGAAGAACCTTGGAGCCATACAGGTAAATCGGTCTAATCATTTCCTTTCGTTCTATCGAGATATCCTTGCAGAATCAGTGCCGCACTTATGCGGTCGACACTCGACTTGTCGCGGCGCCTGCTGTACTTCATACCCCCGTCTATCATAGCCCTGTGCGCCAGCACCGACGTGAAGCGCTCATCCTCCAGCGTCACCGGCACCCCGTCGAAAGCCGCGCCTATCCTCTTGAGGAAGGCATCTACGCCGGCAGCATTCCCGGCGGGCCTTCCGTTCAGCTCGAGAGGATACCCCACCACAAATCGGGTTATCCTCTCGCCGGAAAGGACATATTTTTGGAGATAATCTATTATATTTGCAGTCGGTACAGTATCGAGCGGCGAAGCGAAGATGCCCAGCGGGTCGCTGACGGCGACTCCCGTCCTGACTTTTCCGTAGTCTATGCCGATGATTCTGTCCATTTGTACAAGCCCCTTTTGGGGTCAGCAAATTTAACGCAAAAGAATGGGAAGACAAAATATACGCGCGAAGCTCAGCAAAATATACCGGCTCACACTGGTGGAGGACAAAACCCACGAGAGGAAGGGCGCGCTCAAGATTTCCGCCCTGGGGGCCATAATCTGGGGCATAACGGTTGTGGTCATCATCTATGTAAGCACCTACTGCCTTATCGCCTTCACTCCGCTGCACTCCTCGATACCCGGTTATCCGGACGAGCACTCCAAGAGAGTTGCGGTCGCCAACGCCATTAAAATCGATTCGCTCGAGAACGCAATCACCCGTTGGGAGATTTATTCGGACAATCTCAGCCGCATCCTGGTGGGAGAGGAGACTGTGGACCTTGACAGCATCATCAAGGGCAATATGACCAAGTACCTCAGCGACAAGTCGATGGAGTACCTACAAAGCAGCGATTCGCTGCTTCGCGAGACCCTTCGCGACGAGGAGCGTTTCGCCCTGTCGCACTCCGACGAGAGGACTTTTCCCATAGACGGGCTGCACTTCTTCTGCCCGGTGAAAGGCGTGGTCACCAAGACATTCTCGGCCGTCAACGCCTCCGGAATCAGCATTTCTTCAGCAGACGGAGCCGTCATCAGCGCAAGTCTCCCGGGTACGGTGATATCGACCGCGTGGGATCCCGAGGAGGGCTACACCATCATCATCCAGCATTCGGGAGAAATCATAATGACGTTCAGCGGCTGCCGTTCGCTGCTCAAGCATATCGGCGACAGTTTCGAAGCCGGCGCCCCCGTAGCCACCAGTTCCGGTGTCTGCCAACTCACCCTGTGGTACAAGGGCAAAGCCGTCGATCCCGAAAAATACATCAACTTCTAGCGTGAAACGGTCCATTGCAATACTGGGCTCGACAGGCTCGATCGGCACACAGACGCTTGACGTCATAAGACGCCATCCGGACCTTTTCGAAGTCAGTCTGCTGTCTGCCGGAAGCAATGCTGACCTGCTTGTCAGGCAGGCGCTGGAGTTCAAGCCGGCTGCCGCGGTAATCTGCGATCCGGCGGGCTATGACAAGGTCAACGGGGCGCTGTCGCCGCACGACATAAAGGTATTCGCCGGCATCGACTCTGCCTGCGGGCTGGTCGCAGGAGAGCACGTTGACATCGTGGTGGGGGCAATGGTGGGATTCAGCGGACTTAAGCCCACCCTGGCAGCGCTCAAGGCCGGAAAGACCGTTGCGCTCGCCAACAAGGAAACGCTTGTGGCCGCGGGCTCCCCCGTCATCCGCACGGCAATGGAGAACGGAGGGCACATAATCCCTGTCGATTCGGAGCACTCCGCCATATTCCAATGCCTGCAGGGGGCCGGCGCCAACCGCATAGAGAAGATTCATCTGACAGCCTCCGGCGGACCGTTCAGGACCTGGTCCAAAGAAAGAATCAGCGCGGCGAAGGCAGGAGACGCGCTCAAGCACCCCAACTGGAATATGGGAGCCAAAGTGACGGTTGACTCCTCCACAATGATGAACAAGGGGTTCGAAGTAATGGAAGCCTACTGGCTCTTCAACACCAACCCCGACAGGATAAACGTGGTGGTCCATCCCGAATCGGTCATCCACTCGATGGTGGAGTTCGCCGACGGGGCGGTGATAGCCCAGATGGGCTGCCCCGACATGCGCCAGCCGATAGGCTTTGCGCTGGGATTCCCGGACAGGCTGGAGGTGGGCAACCGGAGGCTGGACCTTCCGTCTCTGGGAGCCCTTCATTTCGAGAAGCCCGACACCGGCAGATTTCCCTGTCTTGCCCTGGCGTTCGATGCGGTCGGACGCGGCGGCAATGTACCCTGCGCCCTGAATGCGGCGAACGAGGTGGCCGTCAAGGCTTTCCTGAAGGACAGAATAGGCTTCTATGATATCCCCGACATCTGCGGCAGGGTGATGGACGGCATCGGATTCCAAGCCTCTCCGTCCCTCGAAGACATTTTCTCCACACACGCGGAAGCATCCGCAAAAGCGCTGGAACTGTTATGATAGCCCTTGTAAAAGCGCTTCAGGTCATACTGGCGCTGTCCATCCTGATATTCATCCACGAACTCGGCCACTTCCTGAGCGCCAGGATGTTCGGTGTCCGGGTGGAAAAATTCTTCCTTTTCTTCGACATTGGCTCGGTCAAGCTCTTCTCCACACGTTCCCGTTGGTTCACGAAGCTGTTTCCCGCTGCGGCGAAGTGGGAGACGGAATACGGCATCGGCTGGCTTCCCCTCGGAGGATATTGCAAGATAGCGGGGATGGTGGACGAATCCCTGGATATGGAGGCCTTGAAAAGAAAGCCCGAAAGATGGGAGTTCAGGACACGCCCCGCGTGGCAGAGGCTGGTGGTGATGGGTGCCGGCATATTCAATAATTTCCTGCTGGCGATAGTGGTGTACTGCTGCATAGCGGGCATATGGGGAGAGGCATACATAAGCAACGGGAACACCCGCATATATGCCGGTGAGCTGGCCCGCGACCTCGGGTTCAGGACCGGAGACCACATCATAGACCTGGACGGGAAGCCCGCCGTTGACTTCGGTGCAATCCAACTGGACATAATAAGGCGCGACGTGCGCTATGTCTCCGTCCTCAGGGGCAGTGACACGGTCAGGGTCTATATCGACCGTTCTCGCATCGGGGAGATTCTGGCCGAACCACTTTTCGACCTCGCGCTGCCCTTCAGGATAGATTCCGTGGCGGCCGACAGCCCGAATGCCGCTTCGGGGCTGATGAAGGGGGATGTCATCACCGCCGTCAACGGCACGCAGGTCGAATTCCTGCAGGACTCCCGCGCCGTGCTGGGACTTTCGGCCGGAAGCACCGCGACTGTGGACGTGCGCCGGGGAGAATCACGGCTGGACTTCGACGTCCTGGTGGACTCCCTCGGCAGGATAGGAGTATTCATCGCAAATCCGGAGGTGAAGGTCAGGCAATACTCGGTCCTGGAGTCCATTCCGGCCGGGCTGAAACTTACCGGAGCCACAATCGGCGGATACCTCAGGGATTTGCGCGTCGTAGCCACTCCTTCGACCGGAGCCTATAAGTCCGTCGGCAGTTTCATCGCCATAGGACAGGTCTTCCCCGCCGCCTGGGACTGGTACAGGTTCACAAACCTGCTGGCGCTGCTGTCCATAATGCTCGGGGTGATGAACCTTCTGCCGATACCCGGTCTGGACGGCGGCCATATGATTTTCACCCTGTACGAGATGATTACCGGCCGGAAGCCCTCGGACAGGTTCCTCCAGATTGCGCAGACCATAGGTATGGTGCTTTTGCTGGCGCTGCTGATTCTGGCTTTCGGCAATGACATCGGACGATTGTTATGAAAACCCTGATATGAAAAAGGCAACTTTATTTCTTCTTCTGATCGCGACGCTCTGCGGCTGTCGCGTCCATTCTTCCGCCCTGCCCGGAGTCAGCGGGAAGGCGGGCGAGGTGATAGTGGTCATAGGCAAGGATGACTGGGAGGGCAAACTCGGCACGGACGTACGCGCCACACTCGCCCGCAACTGCCCCTGGCTGCCCACGAAGGAAGCCCTGTACTCCCTTGTGAACATCGCCCCGGGGGCCTTCGCCGACCTGTTCAAGATTCATCGCAACATCGTCTTCTTCGACATCGACCCCCAGACCCGCGAGACCGGAGTCTTCGCGCGCAAGGACATCTGGGCATCCCCCCAATGCGTCATCCAGATAAGCGCCCCCGACTCAGCCACGGCCGACAGCCTTTTCAAGGGAGAGAGTCAAAACATAGTCAACGCCATAGAACAGGCCGAGCGCGACAGGGTGGTACACAACTCCATCCTTTACGAGAATTACGAACTCGCCCCCGTCGTCAAGGAAGTTTACGGCGGCTCGCCGCACTTCCCCACCGGATACAAACTCAAGAAAAAGGCCGAGAACTTCATCTGGATTGCCGACGAAAGGCAATACACCATACAGGGCATATTCGTTTACAGCTATCCCGCCGCAGGCGATTCACTGGACCTCAACCCCAGGACCATCCTCGCCCACCGGGACGCCGCCCTCAAGGACAACGTGCCGGGGATGTTCGACGGATCCTATATGATAACGGGACGGTATCCCTCACCACAGACGGAGTATCTGAAATACCGCGGGCGGGCTCTGGCGCAGACCCGTGGCTGGTGGGAAGTCGAGAATGACTTTATGGGAGGCCCCTTCACCTCGCACGCCTTCTACAGCCGCGACGGCAAAAACATAATAGTCGCGGAAGCGTTTGTGTACGCTCCCAAATTCGACAAGCGGCAGTACCTGCGCCAGGTGGAATCCATTCTCTATTCGTGGGAATGGAACGAAGAAAAATAATATTTGCCAACTCGAAAAAATTTTCTACCTTTGCACTCCCTCGGTGGGTTCGTATAACGGCTAGTACTCAAGATTTTCATTCTTGCAATGGGAGTTCGATTCTCCCACCCACTACAAAAAATATTAAAAAAGAAAACAATGGCAAATACAGCATCAGCTAAGAAAGCCGATCGCCAGGGCGAAAGGCACAATGAGCACAACAGGTACTACGCAAAGACAACCCGCAACGCTATCCGCGACATCCGCAAGACCACGGACAAGAAGGCCGCAGAGGCCAACGCCCCCAAGGTTTTCGCGATGATTGACAAGCTTGCGAAGATCGGCGTCATCCACAAGAACAAGGCCGCCAACCTCAAGAGCGGCATCCAAGTCTATATCAACAAGCTCGCCTAAAAGGCGGCAACCCGGGATGTAGCGCAGTTGGCTAGCGCACCACGTTCGGGACGTGGGGGTCGTCCGTTCGAGTCGGATCATCCCGACACATTTTTAACTTCGGTAAAGGGAGAGTTGGCCGAGTGGTTGATGGCGGCAGTCTTGAAAACTGTTGATCCGCGAGGATTCGGGGGTTCGAATCCCTCACTCTCCGCGAGACTTTGAAGCTCAGCGCACAGCGCCGGGCTTTTTTGATGCGTCGGCCGTCAGAAATGCAGAGGGGAGGGATACGGCAGCAAAACGCCGCGCCGGGGATGAAGCCCGGCGCGGCGTCGTGATTCCGGCGCGATTCGAACGCGCGACCCACAGCTTAGAAGGCTGTTGCTCTATCCAACTGAGCTACGGAACCTTGCCAACCTGTGGCCCCGGAAAAGGGGCTACAGGTCGTTGAATTCGGCCACTGCGGCATCGGTCCTGTCGACCACTATATCCTGATAGTCGGCCAGTCCGGTACCGGCGGGGATGAGATGACCGCAGATGACATTCTCCTTGAGGCCCTCGAGGTAATCGACGCGACCGCGGATGGCGGCTTCGCTGAGCACCTTGGTCGTCTCCTGGAAGGAGGCAGCCGAGATGAAGCTTCCGGTCTTCAGCGCAGCACGCGTGATACCCTGAAGAATCAGCTTGCCGGTGGCCGGCTTGGCCTCGCGGCAGATCATCGTCTTGAGTCCCTGGCGCGAAAGCGAATCGTTCTCGCCCCTTACGTCACGGGCCCCGATGATGGTGCCTGCCCTGAACTTCTGGCTGTCACCCGCATCCTCGACATAAAACTTGCCGTAGATACGGTCATTGACATCCATAAACTCAAGCTTGTCCACAAGCTCCTCGTGCAGGAACTCGGTGTCGCCCGGGTCGTTTATCTCAACCTTGCGCATCATCTGACGCACGATGATTTCGAAGTGCTTGTCATTGATCTTGACACCCTGCAGACGATAGACCGCCTGTACCTCGTTGACGATGTACTCCTGGGCCTTCACCGGACCGAGAATGGCAAGAATGTCGGAAGGAGCCTTGCCTCCGTCGGAAAGCGGAGTACCGGCCTTGACATAGTCGTTCTCGTTGACAAGTATCTGCTTGCTGGTAGGCACCAGATACATCTTCTCCTCGCCCGACTTGTTCTTCACGATAATCTCGCGATTACTCCTCTTGATCTTGCCGATAAGCACCTCTCCGTTGATTTCGGAAAGGATAGCGGGGCTCGACGGGTTGCGCGCCTCGAAAAGTTCGGTGACTCTCGGAAGACCTCCGGTGATATCGGAAGCCTTGCCGACGGCGCGGGGTATCTTGATGATGACATCACCCACCTTGACCTTCGTGCCGTCATCAGTCGTGATATGGGCTCCGACAGGAAGGTTGAACTGCCTGACGGTGTCGCCCTTTCCGTCGACGATGTCGAGAACGGGGTTGCGCGCCTTGTCCTTGGATTCGATGATGACCTTGTCAACCACGCTGGAGAACTCGTCGGCGGTCTCCTTGCGGAACGTCACGCCCTCGATAAGGTTCTCGAAGCGTACCGTACCCTCAGTCTCGACGATGGTGATGGCATTGTAGGCATCCCATTCGCAGATACGGTCCCCTTTCTTGACCTTGTCGCCGTTCTTCTTGTAGAGGACGGCTCCATAGGGGATGTCATACTGCGAGAACGTGATACCGGTTGTGTCGTCCACAATCCTCATCTCTGTCATACGGCTCACGACAACCGTTTCCTTGCCCGACGCGCCCTCGCGCTCTATGGTACGGAGCTCCTCGAACTCGAGATGGCCCTCATACTTGGAGTCGATGGACGAATCGGCCGCGGAGCTGGATGCCGTACCGCCGACGTGGAAGGTACGGAGCGTCAGCTGCGTACCCGGTTCGCCGATGGACTGCGCCGCGATGACACCGACGACCTCGCCCTTCTCGACCATACGGCTGGTGGCAAGGTTGCGGCCATAGCACTTCGCGCAGACACCCTTGCGGCTCTCGCAAGTGAGCACCGAACGGATCTCCACCTGCTCTATCGGCAGGGTGTCGATGAGTTCGGCCTGCTTCTCCCTGATTTCCTCTCCGGCCTTGATGATGAGTTCACCGGTCAGAGGGTTGAAGATATCGTGAACGGAGGTGCGTCCGAGTATCCTCTCCCCGAGGCTCTCGACGACTTCGTCCTTGTTCTTGATAGCCGTGGCTATGAGGCCGCGGAGCGTTCCGCAGTCTTCCTCGGTGATGATGACATCGTGCGACACGTCCACCAGACGTCTGGTAAGATAACCCGCATCAGCAGTCTTAAGGGCGGTATCGGCAAGTCCCTTGCGCGCACCGTGGGTACCGATGAAGTACTCGAGCACGCTCATACCCTCCTTCAGGTTGGATACGATAGGGTTCTCGATGATGTCCGCTCCGCTTCCTCCCGCCTTCTGGGGCTTGGCCATAAGGCCTCGCATGCCGCAGAGCTGCTTGATCTGCTGGGTTGAACCGCGCGCACCCGAGTCGAGCATCATATACACGGGGTTGAATCCCTGCTGGTCGGCGGAAATCTGTTTCTCGACTATGCCGGTCAACTTGTTGTCAATCGAAGACCAAAGGTCGATGACCTTGTTGTAGCGCTCGTTGTTGGTGATGAAACCGGTGGCGAAGTTCATCTTGATATCCTCCACCTCCCTGTAGCCCTTCTCTATGAGGGAATCCTTCTCGGAGGGCACTATGACGTCTCCCAGATTGAAGGATATGCCGGCACGGAAGGCCTGGTCGTATCCGAGGTTCTTGATATCGTCGAGGAACTTGGCCGTACGCGTCACGCCCGTGTTCTTGATGACCAGGGTGATGATGCGGCGGAGCGACTTCTTGCCAAGCACCTCGTTGACGAAGGGAACCTCGTCGGGAACGAGCTGGTTGACTATGATGCGCCCTGCCGTGGTCTTGACCATAACGGTACCCTTCGAGGGGTCCTGCTTGTCGGCGGGAATACGCACGTTTATCTCGGCGTGAAGGTCTATCGCCTTCTCATTGAGGGCGATGATGACCTCCTCGGGCCCGTAGAAATACTTGCCCTGCCCCTTGGCATCCGGACGCACCTTGGTGATATAGTACAGTCCGAGAACCATATCCTGCGAAGGCACCGTGATAGGCGCGCCGTTCGCGGGGTTGAGGATGTTGTGGGAGCCGAGCATAAGGAGCTGGGCCTCCATTATGGCCGCATTGCCCAAAGGCAGGTGCACCGCCATCTGGTCGCCGTCGAAGTCGGCGTTGAACGCCGTACAGGCCAGAGGATGGAGCTGGATGGCCTTGCCCTCGATCATCCTGGGCTGGAAGGCCTGGATACCGAGCCTGTGGAGGGTAGGTGCGCGGTTGAGCAGCACGGGATGCCCCTTCATCACGTTCTCCAGAATATCCCATATTACGGCATCCTTGCGGTCCACAATCTTCTTTGCGGACTTGACCGTCTTCACGATGCCGCGCTCGATGAGCTTGCGGATGATGAACGGCTTGTAGAGCTCGGCCGCCATGAACTTGGGAAGGCCGCACTCGTGCATGTTGAGTTCCGGACCGACGACGATGACCGAACGTGCGGAATAATCGACGCGCTTTCCGAGAAGGTTCTGGCGGAAACGGCCCTGTTTGCCCTTGAGCGAATCGGAGAGCGACTTGAGCGCCCTGTTCGACTCGTTCTTGACGGCGGAAGCCTTCTTCGAATTGTCGAAGAGCGAATCCACGGCCTCCTGGAGCATACGCTTCTCGTTGCGGAGGATAACCTCCGGAGCATTTATCTCTATAAGCCTCTTCAGGCGGTTGTTGCGGATGATGACCCTCCTATAAAGGTCATTGAGGTCCGAAGTCGCGAACCGGCCTCCGTCGAGGGGCACGAGAGGCCTCAGATCGGGAGGTATGACGGGGATGACCTTGAGAATCATCCATTCCGGACGGTTGACGTTCTTGGACTCCTGGAACCACTTCACGACCTGGAGCCTTTTCAGAAGCTCGGCCTTGCGCTGCTGCGACGACTCCACGGCCATCTGCGCGCGCAGGCTGTTCGCAAGTTCCTCGGCATCCACCTCCTTGAGCAGGTCGTAGATACCCTCGGCGCCCATCTTCGCGATGAACTTGTCGGGATCGTCGTCCTTCAGGTTGGCATTGCCCTCAAGCTTGTTGACTGTATCCCAATATTCGTCCTCCCCGAGCAGGTCCATCTTCTCATAGCCGCTCTTTCCGCTCTTCACAACTATGTATTTCTCATAGTATATGACGCTTTCGAGCTTCTTGGAAGGAAGTCCCAGCACGGCGGATATCTTGTTGGGAGCGCTCTTGAAGTACCAGATGTGCGCTACAGGGACGGTAAGGGTGAT
>JAKSJZ010000003.1 GCA_024401995.1 Bacteroidales bacterium | reverse complement strand
AAGGGCGTGGCCGACTTTCTCCCTTTCTTTTCAGGAGGCCACCGCCCTCCCCGCCACCTTTCACGCCACTTCGGCTGTGCGGGACTGAGAGAAAACAGGTCCGCTGTCGTACACAAGCATCCGTCCCGTCGCGCTCTCCGGAAAAAATGTTATATTTGTTCTCCAAATGACATCAAGATGAAAAAATTTTTGACTTTGTTTACTATCGCTATGGCTGCCGTATCTTGCCACGACAATCCTTTCTTCCAGACCTGGGACACTCCCTATGGGATTCCTCCTTTCGAGAAGGTCCGCACGTCCGATTATCTGCCCGCCATCAGGCAGGGCATCGCCCTTCAGAATCAGGAGATTCAGCAGATTCTCTCCAACCCGGAGGCCCCCGACTTCGAGAACACGATAGCCGCCCTCGACCGTAGCGGAGAGGTGCTTGGCAAGGCTTCCGCGCTTCTTTTCGCAATCATCGAGTCCGACTTCAGCCCGGCTCTCAACAAGGTCGTCGAGACGGCCACCCCGCTCATATCCGAGCATTCGGACAATATCTTTATGAACGTGGCCCTTTTCGAGAGGGTCAAGGCGGTGTACGAGGGCGACTGCAGCAGTCTGACAAGGGAGCAGCAGATGTTGCTGAAGGATTATTACGAGTCCTTTGTCCGCAACGGAGTCGCTCTCCCCGAAGAGTCCCGCGAGCGTCTGAAGGCCATCAACAGCGAGCTGTCTATGCTCGCCCTGACTTTTGCCAACAACCTGCTGAGCGAGTCCAACAATTTCAATGCGCAGGTCGGCTTCCCCGTTTCGGAGTATTATGACAGAATGGCTTCCATATCCGACAGGGCAGAGCGCGAGAAGGTCTTCAGGGCCTATTCGACCAGGTGCGCCCACGGCGATGAGTTCGACAACAGGGCTAACGTGCTCCGCGAGATGGAACTCCGTATCGAGAAGGCGCATCTCCTCGGGTTCGACACCCCCGCCGCCTTCATCCTTGACGACAAGATGGCCCACGACCCCGCAACGGTTGACACTTTCCTTGCCGAGATTATGGACGCGGCGATGGCTCGCGCCCGCGAGGAAGTGGAGGATATGCAGGATGTTATGGACGGGGATATTGCCGAGGGGCTTCTTCCGGGGGGCTCGAAAATCGAGCCGTGGGATTATTTGTACTACGGCGAGCGCGTGCGCAAGGCACGTTTCGATTTCGACGAGAGCGAGGCTATGGAGTATTTCAAGATGGAGAATGTGCGTGCAGGCGTGTTTGCCAACGCGTCGAAGCTTTACGGCATCTCTTTCGAGCCTATAGCGGGTGTCGGGCTTTACAATCCGGAAGCGGAAGCTTTCAAGGTGAGCGATGCAGACGGCTCGCTCATAGGAGTGATAATCACCGATTATTACCCCCGCGATACCAAGAGGGGAGGAGCCTGGATGACCAATTTCGTGGAGCAGTACAAGACCCCCGACGGACGCGATATCCGTCCGGTCATAGTCAATGTGGGGAACTTCAACAAGCCTTCGGCCGAGAAGCCGTCGCTGCTTACCATCGATCAGGTCGAGACTATGTTCCACGAGTTCGGACACGCGCTCCACGGGCTGCTCAGCCAGTGTACTTACCGTTCTCTCAGCGGGACGTCCACCAAGCAGGATTTCGTCGAACTGCCTTCCCAGATAAATGAGAACTGGGCTTTCCGCAAGGAAGTGCTCCAGACATATGCTTTCCATTACAAGACCGGCGAGGTTATCCCCGACGAGCTTGTGGCCAAGATGGAGGCGGCTTCCACCTTCAATCAGGGTTTCGTCACCGGTGAACTCTGCGCGGCCAGCATCCTGGATATGAAATGGCACGAGCTTTCTTCGGTGGAGGGAATCGATGTGGATGAGTTCGAGAGCAAGGTGTGCTCCGATATGGGGCTCATCTCGGAGATTATCCCCAGATACCGCAGCACATACTTCAACCACGTGTTCGGCAGCTCCGGCTACAGCGCGGGTTATTACGGCTATCTCTGGGCCGAGGTGCTCGACAAGGACGCTTTCCAGGTGTTCGTGCGCGAAGGCGTGCTCAACCCGCAGACCGGCAGGCGGTTCCGCGACTGCATCCTGAGCCGGGGCGGAAGCGAGGAGCCGATGACGCTCTTCCGCAACTTTACCGGTGCCGACCCCAATCCGGAGTACCTGCTCAAGGCGAGAGGACTGAAATAATAGAAGACGATGAACAGAAAAGTACTTTTGATGATTCTGGACGGTTGGGGCGAGGGTCGCCGCGACCGTTCGAATGCGATTTATACGCAGGGAACCCCGTTCATAGATTCGTTGCGCGCCCGCTATCCGATGTCGCACCTGAACGCCTGCGGCGAGTATGTAGGCCTCCCGGACGGGCAGATGGGCAATTCGGAGGTGGGACATATGAATCTTGGTGCGGGCCGGGTCATATACCAGGACCTCGTGAAAATAAATATGGCGTGCAAGGACCACGCGCTGAGGAGGAATCCTGAAATCGCCGCGGTCTTCGACTACGTGAAGAAGAGCGGGCGCAAGCTCCACTTCTTCGGGCTCTGCTCTCACGGTGGAGTTCATTCCAGTCTCGACCACCTCTACGAGTTCCTTTCCGACGCTTCGAAGGAGGGGCTGAAGGACGTGTATGTCCATTGCTTTATGGACGGACGCGATACGGACCCCCGTTCCGGGCTGGGCTTCGTGAAGGAGCTGGAGGAGAAGATGGCTTCGACCACCGGAAGGATTGCTTCCGTGTGCGGGCGCTTCTATGCGATGGACCGCGACAAGCGCTGGGATCGGATCAAGCAGGCTTATGATATGCTTGTGGACGGCAAGGGCGCCCGGTTCGCAAGCGCCGAAGAAGCCATCAAGGCTTCCTATGCGGCGGACGTGACGGACGAATTCATCAAGCCCGTGGTCATCGAGGACGGAGGAAAGCCTGTCGCGAAGGTGGAGGAGGGGGATGCCGTCATCTTCTACAACTTCCGCAACGACAGGGCAAGGGAGATAACGGCGGTACTTACCCAGACCGATATGCCAGAGCAGGGTATGAAGACCATACCGCTATACTATTGCTGTCTTACTCCGTATGACGCTTCGTTCACGGGGCTGCACATACTCTTCGACAAGGAGACTGTCACCGATACGCTCGGCGAGACCCTGGCCCGCAACGGTAAGAGGCAACTTCGCATAGCGGAGACGGAAAAGTATGCCCACGTCACCTTCTTTTTCAACGGAGGTCGCGAGACGCCTTTCGAGAACGAGGACAGGATACTGGTGGCTTCCCCCAAGGTCGCCACTTATGACCTCCAGCCCGAGATGAGCGCCCCCGAGGTGGCCGACAGACTTGTCGAGGCGATTCGCGGGGAGAAGGAAGATGCGATTATCCTGAATTTCGCCAACGGCGATATGGTGGGGCATACCGGTGTGTATGAGGCTATCTGCAAGGCCGTCAAGACGATAGACTCCCTTGTGGAGAAGGTCGTCACGGAAGCGTTGGCCCACGGATACGTGGTGCTCCTGACTGCAGACCACGGCAATGCCGATTATGCGGTCAACGAGGACGGTTCGCCCAATACGGCACATTCGCTCAATCAGGTGCAGTTCATAGTGATAGGAGCCGGCGACGAGGTCAAGTCCGTGAAGGACGGCGCCCTCTGCAACGTCGCTCCGACGGTGCTCAAGCTGATGGGTATCCCCCAGCCGGCGGCAATGACTGCAGAATCTCTTATCTGATATGGTTTACAAGTTTACACCGGTGCTTCGCCCTATGGTGTGGGGCTCCGAACTTTGGGTGCTGTCCGGTTATTCGGAGCGCCCTACAAAGGTGGCCGGAGGTGAGTATGACGGCCTTTCGGTCAACGAGCTGATAGCTCTCAGGAAGGAGGAGCTTATGGGACGCAGGGTTTATGCGAAGTTCGGCGACGAATTCCCGTTGCTGGTGAAGTTCATCGACGCCAAGGCGGACCTCAGCATTCAGGTTCATCCGGATGAGAAGTTGGCGCAGGAGCGTCACGGCGCCCACGGCAAGACGGAGATGTGGTATGTCATCAAGGCCGCTCCGGGAGCCCACCTGTACAGCGGACTCTCGGTTCCCCTGTCTCCCGAAAAGTATGTCGAACTCGTGGAGAAGGATCAGATTGTAAGCGTGCTCGCGGACCAGAAGGTCGCGCCGGGCGACGTCTTCTTCCTCCCGGCGGGGCGCATCCACGCCATCTGCGGAGGTACTTATCTGGCCGAGATCCAGCAGACGTCCGACATCACCTACCGTATCTACGATTATGGTCGTCCTGGGATGGACGGCAAGCCGCGCGAACTCCATACGGCCCTTGCGAAGGATGCCATCGACTACAAGGTGTATGACAGTTACCGCACGTCCTATACCCCTGCTCCCGACAGGGAGAACAGGCTCGTGGAGTGCGAGTATTTCAACACCTCGCTGTTGGAGCTCACGAAGCCTTATGAGATGGACCTTTCCGGGCTTGACACCTGCCTTATGATTATGTGTGTCGAGGGTGCGGGCAAGATTGACGGCCATAAGGCGCAGGCCGGCGAGGCCTTCCTTGTGGACGCGGTCCAGAAGAGTCTGACGCTGGAGCCTTCGGCCGGAGGGCTGAAGCTCCTGACAAGTTATGTTTGAGGAAGGAAAGGTTTCGATGACCCACTCCGGCGACGTTTTTGTGGAAGTCGGAGACCGGCAGGACGATATATTCGTAAGAGCGCAGAGGAGCCTCGGGGCACTTGACGGCGACAGGGTTGTCGTCGAGGTGTCCGGTCGTCGCGTTCCTTACGGCAGGAAGCGTGAGGGGCGTATCGTGGAGATACTGGAGCGCTCCGACCGCACGTTCGTGGGCATCCTGCATACCGTAGGCGAACACGCCTGGGTGCTTATGCAGAGCAAGTCGATGCCCTATGACATCGAGGTGCCGCTCCTGCAGGCGCAGGAGATGGGAGCCGAACGCGGGATGAAGGTGGCGGCAAGGGTCGAACGCTGGAACAGGGGCGATGACAGCCCTAAGGGCAGGCTTACCGACGTGCTCGGCTTTCCGGGTGGGAACGATGCGGAGATGCATGCCATCCTCGCCGAATACGGCCTGCCTTACCGGTTTGAGAAGGAGGTGGAGGATGCGGCGGATGCCATCAGCGCGAAGATTTCCCGGCGGGAACTTGGCGGCAGGAAGGACTTTCGTGACGCGCTCACTTTCACCATAGACCCCTCGGACGCGAAGGATTTTGACGATGCAGTCTCGTTCCGCAGGCTTGATGGCGGCAATGTCGAGGTCGGGGTGCATATAGCCGACGTGTCCTTCTACGTGCGCCCCGGCGACCCGGTGGACCGTGAGGCGCGCAACAGGGGCACTTCCGTATATCTTGTCGACCGCACGGTCCCTATGCTCCCCGAGAAGCTGTGCAACAGGCTTTGTTCTCTTCGTGAGGGAGAGGACAAGCTCACGTTCAGCGTCGTTTTCGAGATGACTCCGGACGCTGCGGTTGTACGCAGCTGGTTGGGCAGGACGGTCATCCGTTCCGACAGGCGGCTCGACTACGGTTCGGCGCAGGCTGTCATAAAGAACGGCCGCAGCGTCTCGCCCGAAATTGACGATGCGCTGCGCAGCCTGAACGCTATGGCGGAGAGGTTGAGAAAGGCCCGGCTCAAGGGGGGGGCCATCAATTTCTCGAAGCCGGAGATGAAGGTGGAGGTGGACGGGATGGGGAAACCCCTGCGCGTTTACCGTAAGGAGTCGGTCGAGGCCAACTGGCTGATCGAGGAGTTTATGCTCCTTGCGAACAGGACGGTTGCAAAATACATCGCCGTCAAGGGCGGGCGGCCTTCGGTGTATCGTATCCATCCGGAACCGGACCAGGCCAAACTCCAGAGCCTGAAGAAGTTCGCCAAGGGTTACGGCTATATTCTTAAGACCGGCAGGGATACGCCCGGCTCGCTCAACGCCATGCTCGCAAAATCCAAGGGCAGGCCCGAGCACGAGGCCCTGGAGACGCTGGCTCTCAAGGCTATGGCCAAAGCCAGTTATTCGACGGACAATATCGGCCATTACGGGCTGGCGTTCGAGTATTATACCCATTTCACTTCGCCCATCCGGCGCTACCCCGACATTATGGTCCACAGGATTCTTTCATCCTGCCTCGAGGGAGGGGAGAAAATGTCACGGGGGGTTCTTGAGGGGGAGTGCCGCTATGCTTCCGAGAGGGAGATTGTGGCAACGGAAGCCGAGCGCACGAGCATCAAGTACAAGATGGTCGAATTCATGCGGGACAAGGTGGGAGGTGAGTTCTACGGTGTGGTCTGCGGGGTTACCGACTGGGGCGTATTTGTCCGGATCGAGCCGACTATGATAGAGGGGATGATACCGCGCGCATACTGCCCGCGCAAAATCCTGCGTCTCGGCAGGAGGGTTCGGGTGAGGGTACGGGCTGCGAATCTGGATCTGCGGCAGCTTGATTTCGAATTGGTGGAATAATCACCCGGCGCACCCTACAAGTGCATTGGCAAACGACGAAAGTCCTTCACGGGCTTCGGCCGGGAGGACTTTTGCGGCATCGATTGCAAGGTCCTTAAAGCGGGCAATCTCCGCCTTCGCATCCCTGTCCACTCCGTAACGGCGGTACACTTCCCTTGCCGCCTCGATTTTGGCGGCCTTCGCGCTCCCGTTCCCGGCCTCCATCGCGAACACTTTGCCGAGAGCGGAGGAATCGAGGATGGCAGTGCGAGTCGTGAGCCAGCTCTTCTTGCCGTTGAGGATGTCGCCTCCTATGGGTTTGCCGATAACTTTTTCGTCACCGAATATGTCAAGGTAGTCGTCCGCTATCTGGAAGGCCATCCCAAGCCTGTAGCCGTAGTCATACAGGGCGTCGCAGGCCTCGCGCGGCGCTTCGGCCACGATGGCACCCATCTTTGCCGAGCACCCGAGCAGGACGGCGGTCTTGAGGCCTATCATTTTCCCGTAGTCGTCCATCCCCACCTTCTCCAGCGACTCGAACGCCATATCGTATTGCTGTCCTTCGCATACTTCGGAAGCGGTCTTGCTGAACAGCGCGACGGCTTCGGCCCTCACCTTGTCCTGCACTTTGCAAATACGCCTGTAACCGTCTATCAGCATTACGTCTCCGGACAGGATGGCCGTATCGTGCCCCCATTTCTTCCAGACCGTCTCGCGTCCCCGTCTGAGGGGGGATCGGTCCATTATGTCATCGTGTATGAGCGTGAAGGAGTGAAAGACCTCGAGGGCGGACGCCGCGGACAGGACTTCCTCGCTGAAGCTGTCCCGGAAGATACCGTATGCCATAAGACAGAGTCTGGGGCGTATTCTCTTTCCCCCGATGGATATCATATACCTCAGCGGGTCATAAAGGCCGGCCGGCTCCTTGCGGAATTCCAATCCCCCGAAGAGTTTTTCGAGAGCGGCGTCTGTCAAGCTTTCATTGATCATAGCGTGCAAATATAGCCATAAAAAATTGTATCTTTGCCTCGTATGGAACAGGCCACGGTAGTAAGGAATGCCGGCAGCCGCTACGAACTCAGCGCGCTTCCGGAGTGGAGGCCTTTCCCGGCAGTCCTGCGCGGGAAGGTCCGCCTCGGCGGATCGTCTTCCACGAACCCTGTGGCCGTGGGGGACAGGGTGCTTTACTGCGAGGGGGAGAACGGTGCGCCGGCGCAGATAAACGGGGTGCTGCCGCGGGACAACTATCTTATCCGACGTTCCACCAACCTGAGCCGCAGGACTCACGTGATAGCGTCCAATCTCGACCGTGTGTTTGTCGTCTGCACCCTTTATTTCCCCGAGCTCAAGCTTCCGTTCCTCGACAGGCTCCTTGTTACCTGCGGGGTTTACCATATTCCCGTCACCATCCTTCTGAACAAGATTGACCTTTATGCGGAGGAGGCCCCGGAGCAGGTGGAGCGGTTCGTTGAAATTTACCGGTCTGCCGGCTATGAGGTTCTCCCGCTGTCGGCGGCGAAGGGGCAGGGAGTGGACGGATTGAAAGCCCTCTGTTCTTCCGGAGTCAACCTTTTCTGCGGTGAGTCGGGAGTGGGGAAGTCCACCCTGCTGAAGGCGGTAAACCCGGCGCTCTCCCCCAGGACCGGAGGAATATCCGTTTCCCATCTTCAAGGCTGCCATACCACCTCGCTATATGAAATGTTCCCTTCCGGGAACGGCGGGTTCATAATAGATATGCCGGGGCTGCGTGGATTCGGGCTGGTGGATCTGGAGAAGGAGGAGATTTACAAGTATTTCCCCGAGATGCTTGCCGCCTCCGCAGGCTGCCGGTTCACCCCCTGCACCCATACTCACGAGCCGGGGTGTGCGGTGAAGGAGGCCGTTGACGCCGGGGAGATTTTTCCGGAAAGATACAACTCCTACCTGGGTATGTTGGAGGAGGACAGGAAGTTCAGATAGGGTATGTGGATTTGGCTCATATTGGGTTCGGCAGTCCTTCTGGGACTGTACGACGTTGCGAAGAAGAAATCTCTCCAGCGCAACGGTGTGCTTTGGGTGCTGTTCTTCTCGACGGGGCTGTCGGCGCTCCTGCTGTCCCCGTTTCTCTGCCGCCTTCCCTTCGCAGACCATCTTCTTCTGATATTCAAGTCTCTGCTGGTGGCCTTGTCCTGGACGGCCGGGCTTATTGCGATGGGGCGGATTCCGCTTACCACGGTAAGTACCGTCAAGGCATCCCGGCCGATGTTCGTGGCCGTCCTGTCGATAGCGGTTTTCGGCGAGAGGCTGTCGGTTATGCAGGTGGTGGGGGCGGTGTTCGTGCTTGCCGGTCTTATGGTGGCCAGCCTTTCGTCGAAGAAGGAGGGCATAGATATCCGAACCAGCCGGAAGGGTGTTGTGTGCCTGATTCTGAGCGTCGTGTTCGGGGTGTCGAGCGCCCTGCTCGACAAGTACATAATGCGTTGGATGGAGCCGCTGGCGGTGCAGAGTTGGTGTGACCTTTACATAACCGCTATCGTGGGAGCGGCGTTGCTGTGCCGCAGGGCGCTTGACGGCAGGGGCTCCGACGGTCATCCGACATTCGACTGGTGGCTGATAGCGGTCGCCCTCCTGATTACAGGTGCGGACGCCCTGTATTTCTTTGCGTTGAACTGCGACGGGGCGCTCCTGTCCGTCATATCCGTGGCGCGGCGTGCTTCGGTGGCGGTGACCTTTGCGGTGAGCGCAGTCGTCTGGAAGGAAGGATGCCTGCGCGGCAAGGCGGCGGCTATGGTGGCGGTTCTGGCGGGTTTGGTAATACTTGTATTGGGTACAATATGAAAAATATGATAAGGAAGATTGTTTGTATGCTGGTTGCGGCAACGGTGTGCTTCGGCGCCGCCGCCCAGTCGCAGAGTTTCAAGATGGGGAAGTGGACCGAGATACAGTCTGCGGTGCTCAAGGAACTCAACCGCTGCTATGTCGATACCCTCCCGGTGGACAGGATGTCGAGGGCTGCCATAGATGCGATGCTCGCGAGCATCGACCCCTATACGGTCTATATTCCGGCGGAGGAGGACGATGACCTCCAGATGATGATAGCAAGGACTTACGGCGGCCTCGGGGCCGTCATCTACAAGCCGGACAAGAACGGCCCTGTCATCATCAACGAGCCCTACGAAGGCTCCCCGGCAGCGGATGCGGGCCTGCGGTGCGGAGATGAGGTCCTTGAGATAGACGGCCGGACCGTGGCGGGGCTGGAGACCAAGGATTGCAGTGACAGGATGAAGGGCGTGCCCGATACGAAGGTCACTCTCAAGGTCAGGAAGGCGTATGGCGGAGAGGTGAAGGATATCACGATTGTGCGCCGTCAGATACATCTTCCCGACATCGCCTATGCCGGGATGCTGGAGGACGGGGTGGGCTACGTTGTCCAGACCGGCTTCACGGAGGGAGTGGCCGACAGCCTGCGGGCGGAGCTCCTGAAGCTTCGCGCACAGGGTATGAAGAAACTGGTGCTCGACCTGCGCGGCAATGGCGGCGGACTGCTTGCGGAAGCCGTGGGTATAGTCTCGCTTTTTGTACCGAAGGGGTCGCTGGTTGTCAGCTCGAAGGGCAACGGGCTTACCGGCGACAGGTCTTATCATACCGACAGGGACCCCGTTGACACGCTTATACCGCTTGTCGTTATGGTGGACGGGGCTTCGGCATCGTCTTCCGAGATAGTGTCCGGGGCTCTCCAGGACCTTGACAGGGCCACCATAATGGGCCGGCGCACCTTCGGAAAGGGACTGGTCCAGAGCATCAGGCCCCTGCCTTACGGCGGCAAGCTTAAGGTGACGACGGCCAAGTATTATACCCCGAGCGGGCGTTGTGTCCAGGCCATCGACTATTCGAAGAGAGGGGAGGACGGCTCCGTGGAGTACATACCCGATTCGCTTACCCACGAGTTCCATACGGCCGGCGGGCGCATTGTGCGCGACGGCGGCGGCATCACACCCGACGTGGACATCCCCGTCGATACGTTCAGCACGGTTACGCGCTCTTTGGTGATGTCCGGTATAGTGGAGCAGTACACGATCAAGTTCGTGCGCGAACACGAGTCGATAGCTCCGGCCGCCGAGTTCCGGTTCACGGATTTCGATGACTTCCTCGAATTTGCGCTTCAGAAGACTCCGGAAGCGGGAAGGGCTGCGGTCAAGGAGGGCTTCAAGCCGGAGGAGATAGCGCAGTTCATCGAGGAGGAGATAGTCGTAAGGTATTATTTCCAGCGCGCGGGAGCGCTTGTCAACATACGTTATGACAGGCAGCTTGCGACCGCGCTCAAAAGTCCGCTGATATGACCACGCTCGTTTTTGCGACCGGCAACAGGGGCAAACTTCGCGAGGCCGCGGAGATACTCGGCGACGGATACAGGATTCTGAGTCCCGCGGATGTAGGCGTGACCGATGAGCCCGAGGAGACGGGCTCCACCTTCAGGGAGAACTCCCTTATCAAGGCTGAGGCTCTCTGGAAGGCGACAGGGTTGGATTGTTTTGCGGATGACAGCGGGCTTTGCGTAGATGCGCTGGGCGGGGCTCCCGGGATTTACAGCGCCCGTTACGGGGCGATGGCCGGGTTTTGCGCCGACCACGACTTCGAGGCCAATATCGACAGGCTTTTGTCCGAGATGGATGGAATTGGGGACCGCAGGGCCCATTTCCACTGTACGGTGACGCTGATCACCGCCGGCGGCAGGGCATTCTTCGACGGCGAATGTCCGGGGAGCATAGCCCTGTCCAGGTCCGGAGACGGAGGATTCGGCTATGACCCGGTATTTGTCCCGGACGGATTCGGGTGCAGTATGGCCTCGTTGGGTGAGGACGTGAAGAACGACATTGCCCACAGGGGCAAGGCCCTGCGTCTTATGAAGGCTTTTCTTGAAAGCCGCTAGTCCCTGAAGATTTCCTTGAGAATCTGGAGCGAGCGTATGTTGAGCGACGTCTCGCAGTGGTCGCCGAGGTATTTGAGAAGTATCCCGGCGATTTCGCTTCTGTCGCCGCCGTTGAGGGGGACCATCATCGCCCCGGCAAGGTCGGACGAAGCCATTTCGCATATTTTGCCGATGTGCCTGCCGGCATAGCCCTCCAATCCCTCGCGGGAGGGGCTGAACCCCATTGTCGAACACAGTTCCAGCAGGAAGCGGAGATGATAGTTTGAAAAGTCGGCTTCCAATGCGTTCAGGGTGAGGATGCTTCCCTCCAGCCACGACCACAGGCTTTCCTCCGGCTGGCCTTCGCGGACAAGCCGCCATATCACCTCGCTGATGAATATCCCGATGGCGCTTTTGTAAAGATTGCTTCTCAAGCCCTCCAGAGGGTGAATCACCGATACCCCGCGCAGTCGGCAGAGTTCCGACCTGGGGTTTTCGACCACTTCGGCGTCGAGTATGTTGAGGGGCTGCCAAAGCGCCCCGGACCGGCTGTCGGCGCTGACTATGTAACCGCGTCTTCCGCCGGCCCTGCTCAGGGCGTGTACGACGAGCGACTTCTCTCCCGTGCGGGTGGTGTTCAGTATTATGAGTCTGTCGCCCGTGGTCATAGCAGATCCTTGATGTATCGGCCGGTAACCGATTCCGGATTGGCGGCTATCTCCTCCGGAGTGCCGCAGGCTATGATTCTTCCTCCCGCCGCGCCTCCTTCCGGCCCGAGGTCGATCAGGTAATCGGCGCTCTTCAGGATATCGGTGTTGTGTTCTATGACTATTATGGTGTTGCCCTGGTCCACGAGCCTGTCAAGCACTTTGAGCAGCACCTTGATGTCTTCGAAATGCAGCCCGGTGGTGGGCTCGTCCAGTATGTAGAGGGTGTTGCCCGTGGATTTGCGGAAGAGTTCCGCCGCGAGCTTCATGCGCTGGCTTTCACCACCCGAGAGAGTTACCGACGACTGTCCAAGACGTACGTAGCCGAGCCCCACGTCCACGAGCGTCTTCAGTTTCGGGGATATGCGCGGGTTGGCCTTGAAGAATTCGTATGCTTCCGAGATAGGCATCTCCAGCACGTCGTTGATGTTTTTCCCCTTGTATCGCACCTCAAGGGTATCCTCGCGGAAGCGCTTGCCGCCGCAGGCCTCGCACGTCACGTGCGCCGGCGACAGGAAGTTCATCTCTATCAGCTTGATGCCGGCGCCCTTGCATTCCTCGCAGCGGCCTCCCGCCACGTTGAACGAAAACCTTCCGGCCTTGAATCCGCGCACCTTGGCGTCCGGGGTGCTTTCGAAGAGTTCGCGTATGTCGTCCAGCACGCCGGTGAAGGTGGCCGGATTGGAGCGCGGAGTGCGCCCGATGGGGCTTTGGTCAACCACTATCACCTTGTCTATGTTCCCGACACCTTCCAGGGAGCGGAAGGGCAGGGGCTTTTCCTTGCTCCCGGAGAGACGGGAGCGCAGGGCGGGGGTCAGCGTGGAGCATATCAGCGTCGACTTGCCGCTGCCGCTCACTCCGCTGATGCCGATGAGAGTGCCCAGAGGGAAGTCTGCATCAACGTTCTTGAGGTTGTTGCCCGAGGCACCTTTCAGGCTGAGTGTCAGGCCGTTGCCCTTGCGCCGCGAAGACGGCGTCTCTATCGGGCTCTTCACCTTCGGAGCAGGCCCGCTGTAACAGAGACGCCCTCCCGCGGCACCCGCCCCCGGCCCGATGTTGACAAGCCAGTCGGCGGCGTTCATCGTGTCCTCGTCGTGCTCCACCACAATCACGGTGTTGCCCTCGTCGCGCAGCTTCTTCAGGGAGTCTATAAGTTTGCCGTTGTCCCTGCGGTGCAGGCCTATGGACGGCTCGTCCAGCACATATATGACATTGACAAGCCTGGAGCCTATCTGGGTGGCAAGCCTGATACGCTGGCTTTCCCCTCCGGAAAGAGTGGCGCTGGGACGATCCAGGGTCAGGTATTCCAACCCCACGTTCACAAGGAATCCGGTGCGGTCGCTTATCTCCTTCAGGATGTCGCGGGCCACGGCCCTGCTCCTGCCGGAAAGCTTTTCGGGAAGGCTCTCCGTCCATTTCTTCAGGTCGGATATCTCCATCGCGCACACTTCGGAGATGGTCTTGCCGTCTATTCTGAAGCATTGTGTGTTGGAGTTGAGCCGCGTTCCACCGCATACCGGGCAGGTGATTTTGTCCTCGATGTCGTCCACTATCCCGTCCCAGGTGACGGATTCGCTCAAATTGCCCTCTCCGATGCGGAAGAGCTCGTCCGAGCCGAATATTATCAGGCTTATGACGTCCTCGGGCAGCGAATCGATGGGCTCGTGCAGGGAGAATCCGTATTTGCGTGCGATGGCTCTCACCGTCTCGAATTTCCGGTTCTCCCTTTCCCGCCCCAGGGGGAGGATGCCGCCTTCGGCGACGGATTTCCTCCTGTCGGGGATTATGGTCGCCGGGTTCACGTCAACTATCTTCCCGAGGCCCTTGCAGTGGGGGCAGTAGCCCTCCGGGGAGTTGAAGGAGAAGGAATGCGGGGCCGGTTCCTGCAGGGACAGCCCGGATTCGGGGTCAACCAGATGCTTCGAGTAGTGGTGGAGTTCGCCGGTCTCCATATCCAGCAGGGCCACCGAACCCTTGCCGGCCTCGAGGGCGGCGGCCACCGATGAGCGCACACGGCCCTCGTCGCCTTCGCCGGGACGGAGTTTGTCCACTACAAGTTCGATGAAATGGCCCTTGTATCTGTCCAGGGAATCGAGGTCGGCCAGTTCCGTGAGCCTTCCGTCAACTCTTACTTCGTTGTAGCCGCGCCTGCGCAGCCTGTCGAAAAGTTCGGTGTAGTTGCCCTTGCGTCCGCGCACCAGCGGGGCGAGCAGTATGCATTTGCGCCCGCGGAACTTCTCCATTATCAGGTCGACTATCATCGCGTCGGTGTAACGCACCATCTCCCTGCCGGTAGCGGGGGAGTATGCTGTGGAGGCTCTGGCATACAGGAGCCTCAGGAAATCCGATATCTCCGTGATGGTCCCCACCGTCGAGCGGGGGTTGCTGCCGATGGTTTTCTGTTCTATCGCTATTATGGGGCTCAGGCCGTCTATGCTCTCGACGGCCGGCTTCTCCAGTGCGCCGATGAAGTGCCGCGCATAGGGGGAGAGGGTGTTCATATACCTGCGCTGCCCTTCGGCATAGATGGTGTCGAAGGCCAGCGAGGACTTGCCGCTGCCCGAAATGCCCGTTATCACCACGAACTTCCCGCGGGGGATGTCGACGTCTATCCCCCGGAGATTGTTGGCGTGTGCGCCGCGGATATGTATGAATCCGTCTTCTTCCATAATCAGGGGTGAATCCGGATTGGGGGTGCGTCCGGGTCGGGCTCCTCCTCCTTTATGTTGAACGGCTCCAGCAGCGGATTGCCGTTCCGCTCGTCCGCTATCGTAGTTGTGGCCCCGTGGCCGGGGAGCACCGCGGTCCCGTCCGGAAGGGTCATCAACTTGTCCGTTATGGAGCGCATCAGTCTGTCGTAGTCGCCGAAAAGCAGGTCGGTACGCCCTATTGTGCCGGCGAACAGGGTGTCCCCGGAGAAGAGAATTCCATCCTTCTCGAGAAGATAGCAGACGCTTCCGGGAGAGTGGCCGGGAGTGTGGATGACCTTGAAACTTATGCCGGCCTCCGTGACAGAGCCTCCGTCACTGACCGCCACGGTCCTGAAGAGCGCCGATTCGGAGGGGAATCCGAAAGTCGGGGCGATTTTGGCGAATTCGTCCTTCGTAGGGAGGTCGTCAGGGTGGAGATAAATGGGGATGTCATAGGCCTCCTGCAGCCTTGAGCAGTCGCAGATATGGTCCAGATGCGCGTGGGTGAGCAGGATGGCTGCCGGACGGAGCATCTGGGAGGTCAGGAATCCGTCAAGGACGCCACGTTCCTCCGCGTTGCTGGAGCCCGGGTCTATTATGACGCAGTCTTTCGCTCCCGGCCCCCATACCACGGAACATTCCTCGCAGAGGGGGTTGAAACTGAATCTTCGGATATTGGTCATTTTGTATGTCTCGAACAGGACAAATTTACGAAAGAAATGTTAAATTTGTAGTCAATACAATCCCTTATAAGATGCATATCGGAGTAGCAGGCAATATAGGCAGCGGCAAGACTACGCTCACGCGGCTGCTTTCGGAGCGTTACGGCTGGACCCCGCAGTACGAGTCCGTCACGTTCAACCCCTATCTGGAGGATTACTACAAGGATATCCCCCGCTGGTCATTCAACCTGGAGACCTACTTTCTGGCGCAGCGGTTCCACGACATTCTGGAGATTTCCAGGAATCGCGGGACCATCATCCAGGACAGGACGCTGCAGGAAGGCGTCAACGTTTTCGTCGCGAACAACTATATGCAGGGCAATATGTCGGACAGGGACTTCGAGACCTATATGCAGCTTTACGAGGTCATGTCGTCGACCGTGCACCAGCCCGACCTGCTGATTTACCTGCGCTCCTCCGTTGCGGAGCTTGTGCGCAAGATCCAGAAGAGGGGCCGGGATTATGAGCAGGGTATGAGCCTGGAGTATCTGACGGGTCTCAACAATCTTTACGAGAAGTGGATCTCGGACTATACGGGCAGGCTTCTTGTCGTGGATGCGGATGCTCTTGACTTCGAGCACAATCCGGAGGATCTGGCCCGGATAACGGACAGGATTGATGCCGAGTTGTACGGATTATTCAAATAATTTCGTATTTTTGGAGGTTTGTACTAAAGAACAGGTGTTATGCATATAGCGGTAGCTGGCAACATAGGAAGCGGGAAGACAACCCTCACCAAGATGCTTGCATCGCACTATGGGTGGACACCGAAGTTCGAGTCGGTCGATTTCAATCCGTATCTGTCGGATTTCTACGAGGATATGGAGAGATGGTCGTTCAATCTCCAGATTTATTTCCTGAACAAGCGGTTCAAGGACGTGGTTGAGATTTCGCGGGCGGACGATGTCATAATCCAGGACCGCACGATATATGAGGATGCCCGGATTTTCGCGCCCAACCTTCACGATATGGGGTTGATGTCAACCCGCGATTTCGAGAACTACCGGGACCTGTTCGACCTGATGATGTCGCTTGTGGGCAATCCGGACCTGCTCATCTACCTCAAGTCGTCCGTCCCCAATCTGGTCTCGCAGATCCAGAAGCGCGGACGGGAGTATGAGAAGGGTATAAGGATAGACTATCTTACCGGTCTTAACGATAAGTATGACAAGTGGATAGAGAGTTATGAAGGGAATCTCCTGGTGATTGATGCCGACAACGTCAAGTTCGGCAACAGGCCGGAGGATTTCGCCAAAGTCACCGACCTGATTGATTCGAAGATGTACGGACTTTTTTGAAACGGAGTATTTTACCTGAAATTTTACCTAAGATATGGCAAACAAGAGAATGACAATCATCGATTTTGTCGAGAAATACACGTCGGTGTATTCGACGCGCACCTTCCTTCGCGAGAAGGTGGACGGCAGGTGGAGAGAGACCTCTTTCTCGGAAACGCGGGATGAGGGCCGCATATATGCTGCGGGTTTCATCGCTTTGGGCTTGAAGAAGGGCGAGAAGGTCGCTCTGATTTCCGAAGGCCGCAATGCTTGGATTTTTGCTGAACTGGGAATTCTTTATGCCGGAGGAATCAACGTGCCGATGTCCTTCAAGCTCGAGTCGGACCAGGATTTGTGCTTCAGGATCAACCATTCCGATGCCCGGTTCGTGGTTGCTTCCGAAAGTCAGATAGAGAAGGTGCGCAGGGTTCTTCCCAAGTGCCCCGCAGTGGAAAAGGTCATCGTCCTGGACGATTGCGTCGAATTGGGGAAGAAGGAGATTCATTTCAGCGACATAAGGGCGAAGGGCGTTGAACTGCTCGGGTCCAAGCCCGGCGAGCTTGACAGGCGCATTGCGCAGATAAAGCCTGACGATTATGCCAACATAAGCTACACGTCCGGAACTACCGCCGACCCGAAGGGTATCCTTCTCACTCACCGCAACTATACGGCGAACGTCGAGCAGTGCGGTTCGGTCGTCAGCATCGAAGATGGCTGGACAATGCTCATCATACTGCCTCTCGACCATTGCTTCGCCCACGTGGCGGGATTCTATTATATGATGGCTCACGGCGGCAGCATAGCCACCGTTCCGGGCGGCAAGAATGCGATGACCATGCTCAGGAATATCCCTATGGCCATCAAGGAAGTGCGTCCGCACGTGATGCTGTCCGTGCCTGCGATTTCCCGCAATTTCCGCAAGAACATAGAGTCCGGCATCCATAAGAAGGGGCCGTTCGTGGAGGGGCTTTACAATTTTGCTCTCGACAACGCAATCAAATATAACAGGGAGTATTACAACGCAGGCAAGCCTTGCTGGAAGCTTTGGTGGAGGGGGCTCCTAAAGCCCGTGTTCGACCGTATCGTCTTCAAGGCGGTGCGGGAAAATTTCGGCGGGCGCTTCAAGTTCTTCATCGGCGGCGGCGCATTGCTCGACATAGAGCTCCAGCGCTATTTCAACGCGATAGGGATGCCTATTTTCCAGGGCTACGGACTCTCGGAGGCGACCCCTGTCATCTGCTCCAATTCGATGGGTAGGGACAATGCGCGCTTCGGCTCGTCGGGCCGTACGGTCGTGCCTATGGACATAAAGATATGTGACGAGAACGGAGGCGAACTGCCCCACGGCCAGACCGGAGAGATTGTCATCCGGGGCGAGAACGTGATGGCCGGTTATTGGAAGAATGAAGAGGCCACGTCGAATACCATAATTGACGGTTGGCTCCATACGGGGGACCGTGGCTATATCTGCGTCGAGAACCCGAGGTTCCTCTATGTAACTGGCCGGTTCAAGAGCCTTCTGATATCCTCGGACGGCGAGAAGTACTCTCCGGAAGGGTTCGAGGACAGCCTTGCCGACGGCTCGAAGTACATAGACTCTGCGGTGCTCTACAACAACCAGAGTCCGTACACCGCCGTCATCATAGTTCCCGCGAAGCCCGCCCTCGAGGAGGCGGTCCGCGGGAAGGGTCTGGACCCCGCTTCCGAAGAGGGGCGCAAGGCTATGCTCGATATCCTTCAGGGAGAGGTCGATTCGTACCGTGCCGGAGCAAGTCACGGCGGACTTTTCCCGGAGAAATGGCTGCCGGCGGCGATAATCGTGGCCGACACGCCGTTCACGGAGCAGAACGGTATGCTCAACACCACTGCGAAGATGGTGCGCGGCAAGGTGGAGAAGTGGTATGCCGACCGTATAGAGTACGCAATGACTCCCGAAGGCAAGAGCCTCTACAATGCCAGAAATATAGAATCATTGAAATAATCCTTAACAAAAGCATTTTATGACACAGAAAAAAACCAACATGGTCGCCATTGTGACAATGTGTTTCATCTTTGCGATGATTTCGTTCGTCACCAATATGGCCGCCCCTTTCGGTAACATCTGGGGCAATCAGTACGAGTGGTCCAAGATGGCCGGCAACCTGATGAACTTCGTGGCATACCTCTTCATGGGTATCCCCGCAGGCAAGATGCTCATCAAGGTGGGCTATAAGAGTACCACCCTCATCGCGCTTGCCGTCGGCTTCTTCGGCATCTGCATCCAGTATCTCTCCAGTTTCGCGTTCCTCGGCGCCGCAGCCATCTACGTTTACCTGCTCGGTGCCTTCGTATGCGGATTCTGCGTATGTATGCTCAATACCGTTGTCAACCCGATGCTCAACATCCTCGGCGGCGGCGGGAACAAGGGCAACCAGTATATCCAGATCGGAGGTACGCTCAATTCCCTCACAGGTACCCTCACCCCGCTTCTGGTGGGTGCGCTCATCGGTACGGTGACGGCGAACACGGCGATGTCCGACGTGGCCCCTCTGCTTTTCATCGCGATGGGTGTCTTCGCAGTTGCGTTCCTTATCATCAGTATGGTATCCATCCCGGAGCCCGCTGCGGAGCGCAAGTCCGTCAAGTATGAGCACAGCGCCTGGAATTTCCGCCATTTCGTGCTCGGTGCGATTGCGATTTTCTTCTATGTGGGTATCGAGATAGGTATCCCCGCGCAGGTTATCTTCTATCTTTCCGATGCGACCGATAAGGGAGCCGGCATAGCCGTGAACGGTGCGGCCATCGGCGGCGCCATCGCCGCCATCTATTGGCTTCTTATGATGGTAGGGCGTTTCAGCAGCACTCTCATCTCCGGCAAGGTAAGCACCCGCACTCAGATGATTACCGTCTGCTCCGTGGCCATCGTACTCATAGCGATTGCGATTTTCGTTCCCAAGCATATTACCATCAGTATGCCGGGATACAGCGCCGCTGACGGGTTCACGATGTTCCCGGTTCCCCTGAGCTGTCTGTTCCTTGTCCTCTGCGGACTCTGCACTTCGGTTATGTGGGGCGCCATCTTCAACCTCGCGGTCGAGGGTTTGGGCAAGTACACCGAGGCCGCTTCCGGCATCTTCATGATGCTTGTTGTCGGCGGCGGCGTTATGCCGTTCATTCAGAATATCATTGCCAGGAATGCCGGCTATATGACCAGTTACTGGCTCGTGATAGCCATGCTTGCATATCTTCTCTACTATTCGCTGGCAGGCTGCAAGAATGTCAACAAGGATATACCTGTAGATTAATATTATGGACAAGAATTACGTAGTAGGCGTGGATGTCGGCGGCCAGTCCATCAAGATGGGCGTTGTCGACCAGAGAGGGGAGGTCCTCTCCCAGAGTGTCATCAAGACGAGTTCCACCAGCGACGCCGATGCCATCATAGGCGAGATAGCCGTCGCCATCAAGGCCCTCATAGCCGGTTCCGGCAAGGAAGGCCAGATACGCGGAGTCGGTGTCGGCGCTCCGAACGGCAACTATTATAACGGGACGATCGCCTTCGCACCCAATCTTCCCTGGGCGGCTCACGGCGAGGTGAAGTTTGCGGAGAAGCTCCACAAGGCGCTCGGCGACCTTCCGGTAGCCCTTACCAACGATGCCAATGCCGCCGCTGTCGGTGAGATGACCTACGGCGTGGCCAGGGGGATGAGGCATTTCATAATGATTACCCTCGGTACCGGCGTGGGCAGCGGAATTGTGATTGACGGCAAGGTTGTCTATGGCGCTGACGGATTCGCCGGCGAGCTGGGCCATACCTGCGCCGTCCGTCACAACGGACGCCAGTGCGGCTGCGGAAAGACGGGATGTCTTGAGACCTATTGCTCCGCGATGGGCGTTGCCCGCACCGCCCGCGAGTGGCTCGATATGTCGAAGGAGAGTTCTTCCCTGAGGGATCTTGAGCAGATAACCTCCAAGGACGTTTACGATGCGGCCAAGGCCGGCGACGCCCTTGCGTTGAGGGTGTTCGAATATACAGGTACCATCCTGGGGCTCAGCCTTTCCGATTTTGTCGCATTCTCGGCTCCCGAGGCCATCGTGCTCTTCGGAGGTCTTGCCCGTGCGAAGGAGTTCATATATGAGCCTACGTATAAGGCGATGAATGACAACGTCCTCAAGATGTGGAAGGACAAGGTGTCGCTGCTCTTCTCCTCGCTCAAGGAGTCGGATGCCGCGATACTCGGAGCCTCGGCTCTTGCTTGGGAATTATAAAACTTTAATTTTTATAGAATTATGAAATTCAACAAATGGATTATGGCCCTCGCTATGGGCCTGACAGTTGCGGCCTGCGCTCCCAAGGCGGAGCAGCCGGCCGAAGGCACGGAGGAAGGGGAGACCGAAGCGGTGGAGCAGGCGGCTCCCAAGGCGAAGGACTTCAAGTCCTCCAAGTCCCAGATTGATTCCGTCAGCTATCTGCTCGGAGTCAATTTCGGCAGTATCATCAAGGGTTACAACTTCGGTGATATGAATTACAGCCAGATTCTCAAGGGTCTGAAGGATATGGCAGGCTCCAAGGGCAAGTACACCGACCCCGACTTCACGGAGCAGTTCAAGATCAACCCGGAGACTATGAATATGGTCATCAACGAGTACCTCCAGAAGCACAGCCGCTATATCTCACTGTCCAACAAGGAGAAGAGTGAGGAGTTCCTTGACAGGAACGGTCGCAAGCCCGGTGTCGTTACCACCCCTTCGGGGCTTCAGTATGTCATTGTCGCTCCCGGCAATCCCGAGGTGAAGGCCGGTATAACCGATACTGTCGAAGTGTTCTACAAGGGCACGACCATCGACGGCATTGTGTTCGATGAGACGCCGGAAGACGGCGAACCCGCCAAATTCCCCCTCAACCGCAATATCTCCGGTTGGCAGGAGGGTCTCCAGCTTATCGGCGAGGGTGGCGAGATGACGCTTTATATCCCTTCCGAGCTCGCATACGGCGAGAACGGACCTCAGGAGATAGGCCCCAACCAGACGCTTATATTTGACGTCAAGCTTGTAAGGGTAGGAAAGTACGTCGCTCCCGAGCAGCCGGCTGAGCCCGCCAAATAGTCAGAAGAAAAATACGATTGGGGGACTCCTCTATTGATTCTCGTCGGAATCGTAGAGGAGTTCTTCTTTTTCGTCCTCCTCTTCTTCACTTTCGTCGGTGTCTTCTTCGTCGTCATCTTCTTCCTCCTCCGCATCGGCATCGCCTTCCGCCTTGATTCTGTGGCGGTGCTTCTGCTCTTCGGGAAGATCCTCGTAGGCTACGTAGCCGTTCTCGAATTCTATGGGGTTGGGCCCCTTGGAGTCGATGACCGTCGGGCCTGCGGCCTCTTCGTCGGCCTCGCCTTCAAAAGTCAGTATGACGCTTCTCCTGGAGGTGACGTCATAGAAATAGACGAATGACGACACCCCGGCCTTCACCGTCTCTTTCAGGCTTACCCTGTCCACCGTTCCGGCGCCCAGATCGATGAGGGCATATCGGGCCACGACGGCCCCCGCCGCATCCAGCGCATTGAACAGTATGGGCTGGTCGGAGGGGAACTCCATATCGGCGCGCATCTGCTTGTGGAATGAATACAGGGTGCAGTTGGCGTCAACCGCATAAACCCTGAAAAACCCCTTTATGCCGGAGAGGGTAACCCTATATTTCAAAATCATGGTGCAAAAATAAAAACTTTTGATTAAATTCGCTTTGCTATGGATAGTATTATTGATACTTACCGCGGTATAGCCGCGCCCTCCGAAGGGCTTTTCAAGGACAATTACAGCAGGTTCATCTCTCTTGCCTTCCCTGTGGAGAGCGAGAAGGAGGCGAAGTCCATAGTGGAGGAGGTCAGGAAGAAGTACCACGACGCACATCACCACTGTTATGCCTACAGGATAGGCCTTTCCGGCGAGCCTTGGCGCGCGAATGACGACGGGGAGCCTTCGGGAACTGCCGGACGTCAGATTCTGGGTCAGATTGACTCGGCGGGCTTGAGTGACGTGCTTATAGTGGTGGTAAGGTATTTCGGAGGTATCAAGCTTGGGGTTCCGGGCCTGATAGCCGCGTACAAGGCGGCCGCCGCGGATGCCGTCGCGAACGCGAAGCAGATAAGGAAGTATGCCGTCCAGAAGTACAGAATCAATTTCAGTTATTCCCAGATGCCGGTCGTAATGGAAGCCATCAAGTCCATGCAGCTGCCTTCGTCCGGGAAGGATTTCGGGACGAACTGCCAGATAGACGTAAAGGTGCGCCTGAGCCTGGACGGGCAGTTCAGGGAGAAGATGAAGTTCTGCAACATCACGCGAATGAAATGAGTCGCTTGCATATTTTCAATGCGGGGCCCGGGGTCTTGCCCGGCGAGGTGACGGACAGCGCCGCCGAGGCTGTCCGCGGGTTCGCCGGTACGGGTATGTCGCTTCTCACCGTGTCCCACCGTTCGAAGGAATGGGGGGAGGTTATGGAGGAGACGCTGTGCCTGTGGCGGGAGCTTATGGACTTGCCGGAAGAGTATTCGGTGGTGCTTGTGGGCGGAGGCGCAAGTTTGCAGTTCCTGCTCGTCGCGATGAATCTGCTCGAGCGCAGGGCCGGCTATCTGGATACCGGTGTATGGGCGCACAAAGCCCTTGTGGAGGCTCGGGGCATAGGAAACGCGTATGCGGTGGCGAGTTCGGAGGACAGGGGTTATACTTATATCCCCAAGGGCTATGATATCCCGTCCGACCTCGATTATTTCCACGTCACGAGCTGCAATACCGTATATGGGACCCAGTTGCAGGGTGATATGGCCTGTCCGGTCCCGCTTGTGGCGGATATGTCCTCCGATATCCTCAGCCGCAGGATAGAAGTTGAAAGGTATGCGGTGATTTACGGCGGGGCGCAGAAGAATGCCGGTACGGCGGGAGTGTCCTTCGCCATCGTGCGCAGGGATGTCCTGGGCCGTGTCAGCCGTCATATCCCCACCCTGCTCGACTACAGGACGTATATCGGGCACGGCTCGATGTTCAACACTCCGCCGGTGTTTCCCATATTCGTGATGAACCGCACCCTCAGATGGCTCAAGTCCATAGGGGGAGTCGATGCGGTCGAGAAGGTGAACAGGAGGAAAGCGGCGGCCCTTTATGCCGCCCTGGATTCGAGCCGGGTTTTCCGCCCGAAGGCGGCCGTGGAGGACCGTTCGATGATGAATGTCACCTTCGAGATGGCGCCGGGCTATGAACGGCTGGAGGAAGACTTCATCCGGTATGCGCGGGAGAGGGACATAGTGGGAATAAAAGGCCACCGGTTTGCGGGAGGCTTCAGGGCGTCTCTGTACAACGCCTGCACGGAGCAGGACGTTGCGGCGCTTGCGGAGGCGATAAAACTTTTCGACAAAGTCAACAGATAGATTGGGGAGAAGATGAAAGCAGACCTTACAAGTATCCGTGCCACGCTGAAGACGTTCTTCGGGTATGACGGCTTCAAGGGCGACCAGGAGAAGATTATAACCCATCTTGTCGAAGGTGGGGACGCATTCGTGCTGATGCCGACCGGAGGAGGCAAGTCTCTGTGCTATCAGCTCCCGGCGCTTGTGATGGAGGGTACGGCCGTTGTCATCTCTCCGCTGATTGCCCTGATGAAGAATCAGGTTGATGCGCTGCGCGGGTTCGACGTCGAGGGCGGGGCGGTGGCTCATTTTCTCAATTCGTCGCTTTCCCGACAGCAGATTCTGGAGGTGCGGGAGGACCTTGTGGCAGGGCGTACGAAGATTCTCTATGTGGCGCCGGAGTCCCTCACCAAGAAGGAGAACGTGGCGCTTCTCAGGGAGATAAAAATATCCTTCTACGCCGTGGACGAGGCCCATTGCATTTCGGAGTGGGGCCACGATTTCAGGCCGGAATACCGCAAGATAAGACTTCTGGTCGATGCGATAGGCCGCGCCCCCATAATTGCGCTGACTGCTACGGCGACCCCGAAGGTGCAGAGCGACATACTCAAGAATCTCGGCATTCCGGACGCGAAGGTGTTCAAGTCATCTTTCAACCGTCCCAACCTGTACTACGAGGTGAGGGACAAGGTCGAGCCGGAGAAGGACATCATACGCTACATACTTCAGAATCCGGGCAAGTCCGGCATTATCTACTGTCTCAGCCGCAGGAGGGTCGAGGAGCTTTCGAACCTGCTGAATCTCAACGGGGTCAGGTCTTTGCCCTATCACGCGGGCCTGGACGCTCAGGTGCGGACGCGCAATCAGGACATGTTCCTGACCGAGCAGGTTGACGTCATCGTGGCGACCATCGCCTTCGGTATGGGAATCGACAAGCCGGATGTCCGTTACGTCATCCATTATGACATCCCCAAGAGCATAGAGAGCTATTACCAGGAGACGGGCCGTGCGGGAAGGGACGGAATGGAAGGCAACTGCATCGCGTATTACGCGTACAAGGATATCCACAAGTTCGAGAAGTTCATGCAGGGCAAGCCTGTCTCCGAACAGGAGATTGCGCGTCAGCTCCTGAGCGAGGTGGTGGCCTATGCCGAATCCAACGAGTGTCGCAGGAAGCTTCTGCTCAACTATTTCGGAGAGGATTATCCGCGGGATAACTGCGGGTGTTGCGACAATTGCCTCCACCCGAAGGCGCAGTTCGACGGGAGGGCCGAGATGAAGCTTGTCATCCAGCTCATCGATTCGCTTCCGGAGCATTTCAAGACCGACCATCTGGCCAATATCCTGGCCGGCGTGGACAGCGCCGCCGTGGTGTCGTACCGCCACGACAAGTTGAAGTTCTTCGGCGCGGGGAAGCCCCATAGCGAGCGGTTCTGGTGTACCGTCATCCACGAGGGTATGATAATGCACCTGCTCGAGAAGGAGATAGAAAGCTACGGCCTGATTCACGTGACGGATTGCGGCCACGAGTTTCTCCAGAGTCCCTGGGAGCTAAAGCTGGTGGAGGACCGTCAGTTCAGCGGTCAGGGCGGGGCTGATGACGACGATTATGATGAGGCGGCGCCCGTGCCGGCGGCGGGAGGCGGTGGAGGGGACGAGACGCTCCTGTCCATGCTGAAAGGCCTTCGGCGTGACGTGGCGCGCAAGTTCGACCTCCAGCCCTGGATGGTGTTCGGCGATCCAGCTTTGGAGGATATGACCATCACCTATCCCCTGACGCTCGAAGAGTTGCAGAAGTGCCAGGGTGTCGGGGAAGGCAAGGCTCGGAAGTTCGGGCCGGAGTTCGTCTCCCTGATATCGAAGTATGTGGAGGAGAACGAGATAATGCGTCCGGACGATTTCGTGATGAAGCACGCCCCGTCGAAGGCCTCCAACAAGGCTTTCATAATCCAGGCGATAGACCGCAGGATTGACCTCGAGGATATTGCTGCGGAGAAGGATATGGATATGGGCGAGCTGATGAACGAGATAGAGTCGATTGTGGCAAGCGGGCTGAAGCTCGACCTCAATTACTGCATTGACGGGGTCATAGATCCCGAGATTGTCGACCAGATATATGATTATTTCCGCCACGAGGCCGCTTCCGATTCGGTAAGCGAAGCGATCGAGGCCTTGAGCGGGGACTGCGAGGAGATGGAGGTGCGCCTCGTAAGGATAAAATTCCTCTGTGAAGTGGCATCGTGATTCCCGCCGAGACCATAAGGCTTGTTGAAGATACCGCCCGTATCGAGGACGTTATCGGTGATTTCCTGTCGCTGAAGCGCCGCGGTGCGAGTCTTGTCGCCTGCTGTCCTTTCCATAACGAGAAGACCCCGTCCTTCTATGTCACCCCGTCGCGTGCGATGTACAAGTGTTTCGGTTGCGGTGCCGCCGGCGGCGTTTTCAAGTTCGTTATGGAACACGAGCATTGCAGTTATACCGAGGCGGTGAAGTATGTCGCCAGAAAGTACAACATCGAGGTCCGCGAGAGGGAGGAGACGGCCGAGGATATTGCTCTCCGCCAGCATTCGGAGAGTCTTATGCTGGTAAGCGAGTTCGCGCAGAAATTCTTCGCCTCGCAGCTTTCGGAAGGGGAGGGGCGCACGGTGGGCCTGGCGTATTTCCATACGCGCGGCCTGGAGGATGCGACGATAGCGAAGTTCGGCCTCGGATGGGCTCCTTCCGGCAGGACGGCCCTGCTTGATGCGGCGGTGAAGGCCGGGTACAAGGTGGAGTATCTTCTTGATGCGGGCTTGTGCGTGCGCCACGAGGACGGTTCGGTGGTTGACAAGTTCCGCGAGAGGGTGATGTTCCCGATTCACTCGGTGAGCGGCAGGGTGATTGCCTTCAGCGGCAGGACGCTGCGCTCGGACAACCCGGCGAAGTATCTCAATTCGCCGGAGACGGAGATATATACCAAGAGCCGGATTCTTCTCGGGATTTATTTTGCCAAGAATGATATCCACCGTCTCCGGAAATGTATCCTGGTGGAGGGCAACGTCGATATGGTCACGCTTCATCAGTTGGGTATCACCAACGTGGTGGCCTCCTGCGGGACTTCTCTCACCGTCGAACAGGTGCGTCTGATACACAAGCACACCGACAACCTGACAATAATGTATGACGGTGATTCCGCCGGCATACACGCCGCGATGAAGGGCATAGGTCTGGCCCTGCAGGAGGGGCTTGACGTGAAGGTGGTGCTCCTGCCCGACGGCGAGGACCCGGATTCGTTCGCACGCAAGCACACGCTCGCCCAGATGCAGGAGTTCATTGACGGGGGCGAACGCGACTTCATAGGTTTCAAGACGGACCTGCTGCTCGGCGAGGCCGGCTCCGATCCGCTCAGGAGGGCCAATCTCATCAACGACATCGCGGATACGATAGCCGATATACCGGATGCCGTCAAGCGGTCGGTATATGTTGAGGACTGTGCCAGGAAGTTCGACATCGACCCCGCCGTCATATTCCGGAGAGTGTCGCAGACCAGACGTGGCACGGTTCCTCCGACAGTAAAGGTGGAGAAGCCGTCCCCCGTGCAGTATGTCCCCGAGAACCGGGTGGTCGCCGACGCAGAGAGAGACATAGTGGAGTTGCTTCTCCGCTATGGCGGCCAGGTGCTCGAGTTTCCGAGCGACTCGGAATATTACGTTTCCGAGGAGGACAAGATACTGGTCCGAGACTTCATCTCCGAGTCTCTGGAGACGGATGGGGTCGTGATGCAGAACAGCGTTTACCGCCGGCTTTATGACGAATATTTCGAACTGGCGCATCAGGGAAGGAGCGACGACGAGATAGTGCGTGCGCTTGTCAACCTCGATGAGACTTTGGTGGCGGATGCCGCGGCGCAGCTTTCTTCGGACAAGTATTCCCTGTCGGTCAAGAATCTCAGTTCATCGATGATGACGGTTCCGTCCTGGCTTATCGTGCAGGTGCCCAAGGCCCTGCTTTATTATATGGAGAGAAGGGTTTATGACGAACTGCTGTCGGTTAACCGCAGCATAGCCGAAGACCCGGACAACGAGGCGCTTCTGCTCCGCAACATCGAGTTGAAGAAGTTGCAGACGATGCTCAGGCGCCGTATAGGGAGAGAAAGGAAACAATAAGGATATGGAAAAGAAATTCAAGAGAACCCTTGTCACGTGTGCGCTTCCGTACGCCAACGGTCCGGTGCATATCGGCCATCTCGCCGGAGTTTATGTGCCGGCGGACATCTATGTGAGGTATCTGAGGATGAAGGGGGAGGATGTGCTGTACGTGTGCGGTTCGGACGAGCACGGGGTTCCCATCACGATTCAGGCCCGCAAGCAGGGGTGCAGCCCGCAGGATATTGTGGACAAGTACCACGTGATGATTGACGAGTCGTTCAAGGGGCTGGGCATCAACTTCGACATATATGGAAGGACGTCCTCCGGGACGCATCTGGAAAATGCGTCCGCTTTTTTCAGGAAGCTCTACGATGACGGCAAGTTCGTAAGGCGGGAGAGCGAGCAGTATTACGATCCGGAGGCCGGGACTTTCCTTGCCGACCGCTATATCGTCGGGACCTGCCCCAAGTGCGGGGCTGAAGGGGCTTACGGCGACCAGTGCGAGAAGTGCGGAGCGTCCCTGAGCCCGGAAGAGCTTGTCAACCCGGCGAGCAGGCTCAGCGGCGCCGCCCCGGTGAAGAGAAAGACAACCCATTGGTATCTTCCCCTGCAGGATTATGAGAAGTGGCTCCGCGAATGGATTCTGGAGGGCCATAAGGAATGGAGAAGCAACGTTTACGGTCAGGTCAAGAGCTGGCTTGACGGCGGCCTCCAGCCCCGTGCCGTCACTCGCGACCTCGACTGGGGCGTACCCGTTCCGGTGGAGGGGGCCGAAGGCAAGGTTCTCTACGTGTGGTTCGATGCCCCTATCGGCTACATATCCAACACTATGGAGCTTCTTCCGGACAGTTGGGAGAAGTGGTGGAAGTCCGACGACACCAGACTGGTCCATTTCATCGGAAAGGACAACATCGTGTTCCACTGCATAGTATTCCCCGCGATGCTGAAGGCTTACGGCGGCTACGTGCTTCCCGAGAACGTGCCCGCCAACGAGTTCCTCAACCTTGAGGGAGAGAAGATATCGACGTCGCGCGGCTGGGCCGTATGGGCTCACGAATATCTGCGCGATTTCCCCGGAAAGCAGGACGTGCTGCGCTATGTCCTCACCGCGAACGCTCCGGAGACGAAGGACAACGACTTCAGCTGGAAGGATTTCCAGACACGCAACAACTCCGAACTCGTGGCCGTGTTCGGCAATTTCGTGAACAGGGCCGTCGTGCTGACCCACAAGTATTTTGAAGGCAGGGTCCCTGCACGCGGGGAGCTGTTGCCCATAGACAGGGAGGCCCTGGACCAGATACCGGGGTTGAAGGCGTCGTTGGAGCGCAATATCGAGACTTTCAAGTTCCGCGAGGCTCTGCGGGATGCGATGCAGATAGCCAGGGTCGGCAACAAGCATCTCTCGGATACGGAGCCGTGGAAGGTTGCAAAGGACGATATGGCCCGTTGCTCCACCATTCTCAACGTATCGCTTCAGATTTGCGCCGATCTGGCAGTCGCTTTCGAGCCTTTCACCCCGTTTGCCGCCGCGCGCCTCCGCACGATGCTGGACTCCCCGCTGGACTGGTCGCTTCTGGGATGCGGCGACATCCTGCCTGCAGGTCACGCAATACGCGAAGCGGAGTTGCTTTTCGCCAAGATCGAGGATGAGGCGATACAGGCCCAGATTGATCGCCTTGCACGGATAAGGGAGAAGCTGAAGGAAGAAGCGGCTGCCGGGACGGGCGTCGAGCCGGGCAAGGAAGAATGTACGTTCGAGGAATTCGGCCGGATGGATATCCGCACGGCAGTAGTGCTGGAGGCGGAGAGGGTGCCCAAGACCGACAAGCTTCTCAAGCTTACCATAGATACCGGCCTCGACCGCAGGACCATAGTGAGCGGCATAGCCGAATACTATTCGCCGGAGGATATGGTGGGACGTCATATATGCGTCCTGGCCAACCTCAAACCGCGTGTTATCCGCGGCATAGAGTCGAAGGGTATGATACTGATGGCCCGTCAGAGCGACGGCAGGATGAGGTTCATCACCCCGGAGAACGGACAGGAGGCTGCGGAACCGCTGATGCCCGGCTCCACCATAGGATAGCTATTGCAACTTCCTTGCAATCGTGAGCCCGTCGTGAAGCGGCAGGGTTACAAGTTCTATGCGGCTGTCGGAGCGCAGCAGGTCGCCCAGCGCCGCCAGCCCTTCCGTCTGGGCATCCGACGGGCGCGGCGTTTCCACGACCTTCCCGCCCATCAGCGTATCATCGACCACTATCAATCCCCCTTTGCGGACAAGAGGGAGGACGGCCTCGAAGAAGGCCGGGTATTCGCGCTTGTCGGCATCGATATATGCCATATCGTAGGGTACATCCGCAGTTCGGGGCAGGATTTTGAGAGCGTCGCCTATGTGCAGGGTGATTTTCGGCTCCACGCCTGCCCGCCGCCATCCTTCCCGTATGAGGGTCTCCATCTCGTCATTGATTTCATATGTGTCGATATGGCCTCCGTCCGGCAGGGCCAGCGCAAAAGCGGCGGCCGAGTAGCCGGTGAAAGTTCCGATTTCGAGTATGCGTCCGGCCCTGCAGGCTCCGGCAATGATGCGAAGCAGTCTCATCTTCACCCTGCCCGACAGCATCTGCGGATAGTGGGTCTTGACGAAGGTCTGGTGCTCGATCCACGTCAGAGCCTGCTCGTCGGGGCTGGTATGGTCCAGAACGTACTGTTCGAGCGGGGACTCCATCCGTCAATCCTGTTTCTTTCCGGCCAGGGCCAGGTCCGAGTCGAGCCATCCGGCCGGCCGGGACTTCCGGAGTTTGTTGAACTTGAAGTAAACCAGTTCGTGAGTGTCGGCCGTAATCAGCATCCTGTAGCAGTAGTCGCCGTCCCTGGGCTCCGTGGGGTGGACCAGATAGCCGCACAGAGCATCCGGCTCCCCGGCAAGGAACAGTGCGTCCGCCTCGTCGGGCTCGAAGGCGATATGCCTCCCCTTGAGTTTCGGCCGGTTCAGGCTCAACAGTCCCATATAACCGGTCTTGTCGGACTCCATTGCATCAAGGGTGAATCTTTGGATAATCTCGACCAAAGCCGGCAGATAGGTGAAGGTTCTCTCCGATATGGCTCCTTCGGCGCATACCGGGATGCTGACCACGTCCACCCTGAGTTCTGTCGGGTTGTTGCGGTCCCCCTCGGCGCCGCCTTTCTGAAGGGACAGGAAGACAACGCCCCTGTCCACGGTGAAACGGAGGAAATAGAGGTCCGGGCGGGCAATCTCCGCTTCGAAGTCCTGTATGGTGCTGAACTCATAGGGAGTGGCGGTCCAGCGCCCGGAGACTTCGGTTTGGAGGGCGTTGTCCAGCAGGACTTCTCCGCTGGCTATGACTTTGGTGATGGAGGAGGTGAAGTTCGCGAGTTTGGCCTTCTTGGTGTAAATCTTCTTCTGCCCGTAGCAAGCGGCAGCCGGCACGATGGCGAGAAGAAGGAGGATGGAAAGTATTTTCTTCATTGCTTTTGTTGTTGACGGAGAAGCGGTTTCATCCCAAAGGGAAGGAAACGGCCCTTCGTAGCAAAATTAACAAAATTTTGACTAACTTTGACGGCTATGTCGGATTATGTAGTATCAGCACGTAAATATCGCCCCGAATCGTTCGGGACGCTGTTCGGACAGGACAATATCTCCCGCACGCTGAAGAACTCGATATCAAGGGGCCAGCTTGCGCACGCATATCTTTTTTGCGGGCCGAGGGGTGTCGGCAAGACCAGTATGGCGCGCCTTTTTGCGAAGGCTATAAACTGTTCTTCCCCGTCCGCCGATATGGACCCGTGCGGCGAGTGCGAATCCTGCCGGTCTTTTGCCGAGGGGCGTTCGTATTGCATCCACGAACTGGATGCCGCGTCCAACAACGGAGTCGAGAACGTGAAGGCCCTTCTGGATCAGGTTCAGATTCCTCCCCAGACCGGGAAGTATTCGGTTTATATCATAGATGAGGTGCATATGCTTACAGGCGCTGCGTTCAACGCCTTCCTCAAGACTCTCGAGGAGCCGCCCGCGTATGCGGTCTTCATACTGTGCACCACCGAGAAGCACAAGATTCTCCCGACTATCCTGAGCCGGTGTCAGACTTATGATTTCAACCGCATCGGAGTGCCCGATATGGTCAGGAACCTGCGCGACATAGCCGGGAAAGAGGGGGTGACCATAGACGACAAGTCCCTTCACGTCATCGCCCAGAAGGCGGACGGCGCGATGAGGGACGCCCTCACCCTGTTTGACCAGACGGTTGCCTTCTGCGGGCAGGACGTTCATTATGAGGATGTCATCCGCAATCTCAACGTGCTTGACTATGCGTACAGTTTCAGGCTGGTCGATGCGTTCCTTGCCGGAGACTACGCTTCGGCGCTGCTGACTTTCGACGAGATTCTTTCGAAGGGCTTCAATGCCCAGTATTTCGTGGCGGCCCTGAGTTCCCACCTGCGCGACCTTCTGGTCTGCCGCACCGGAGGCCTGGAGGCGCTGCTCGATATTCCGGAGTCGCTCCGGGAGCTTTATTCGGGGCAGGCGGCGAAGTGCGGGGTCAAGTTTCTGTTCGATGCGCTCGGCATCACGGCGCAGTGTGAATCCGGGTACAGGACGGCGCTCAATCCGAGGTTGCACGTGGAGTATGCGCTGATGAGGCTTTCGTTCCTGCTTGGCGCTCCGGCCACGGCTGCCGACCCGAAGGCGGAGTCATCTGCGGTGAAGGTGGTTGCCCCGAAGGAGGAGGCACCCGTGGCGGAGCCTGCCGCCCCGACGGCCGGGGCTCCCGCGCCGGAGGTGAAGGCCCCGGTTGAAAAAGCCGACCCCGATCCCGCCCCGGAGACCCCGGCCCCGAAGGCTCCTACCCCGCAGGTCGCCCCGCAGGCCGCCTCGAAGAGGCGTCCCGCCCTGTCCATGGCCTCCCTGGTGGAGGATGAGGCGAACGAAGCGAAGTCTGCCGAGTTGTCTTCCGGAGGTGTTCCCGAGGAGGAAGACATCCTCGGTGCCTGGAAGCAGGTTGTCTCCGAGAAGTCCGACAGGATCAATCTTTTCAAGACCCTGGACAGCGCGAAGACCAGGGTGGAGGACGGAGACGGGTTCAGGACGCTGACGTTCACCGTGTTCAACGAAGCGCAGCGCGGCTGGATAGTCGAGAAGGTCCTCGGCGGTCTCGAGGTGCGTCTCCGCAGCATTCTCCTGACTGACAAGGTGCGCCTGTGCGTTGACGTCATACCTGACGAGGAGGTGGAGAAGAAGGCTTACCTGCCCGAGGAGAAGGCTCGTGAACTTATGCAGAAAAATCCCGAAGTCAAGGAGTTTGTGATAGACCTTGGCCTCGACATCAAATAAGCAAGGAATGAAGCTTCGCTGCGAAAACATTGTCAAGAAGTATGGCATCCGCACCGTCGTCAAGGGCGTGTCGATGGAAGTCAACCAGGGGGAAATTGTGGGGTTCCTCGGCCCTAACGGCGCCGGAAAGACCACGAGTTTCTATATGATAACGGGCCAGGTCGAGCCGAACGGCGGCAGGATTTTCCTTGATGACGAGGAGATTACGGGGCTCCCTATGTATCGCAGGGCTCAGATGGGCATAGGCTACCTCCCCCAGGAGGCTTCCGTTTTCAGGAAGATGTCCGTGGAGAACAACATCCTTTCCGTTATGGAGATGAAGGGTGTGGAGAGGGAGGAGAGGATGGAAAGACTCGAGTCGCTCATCAACGAGTTCAATCTCTCGAAGGTGCGCAAGAGTCTCGGTATCCAATTGTCCGGAGGTGAGCGCCGGCGTTGCGAGATAGCCCGCGCGCTTGCCATCGACCCCAAGTTCATCCTGCTCGACGAACCTTTCGCGGGAGTTGACCCGATAGCGGTGGAGGATATCCAGTATATCATCGCGAAGTTGAAGTATAAGAACATTGGCGTCATCATCACCGACCACAACGTCGGAGAGACCCTGGCGATAACGGACCGCGCATATCTGCTGTATGAGGGTACGATTCTCCAGCAGGGTACTCCGGAAGCGCTTGCCGCCGACGATGACGTGCGCACGAAATATCTTGGCAGCGGTTTTGTCCTCAAACGCTCCGTAAGTGTGGAGAGGGCCAGGGCAGAACACGAGGCATCAATGGGGGAGGACAGATGAAGATACTTGTAATAGACGACGAAAGGGCCATCCGCAGCATTCTGGGGGAGATTCTTACTGACGAGGGATACGAGGTCGAGGCGGCGGAAGACGGGGCTTCCGGTATCAAGGCCGCACTCGAAGGCAGGTTCGACGTCATTTTCTGCGACGTCAAGATGCCGGGGATGGACGGCACGGAGGTGCTTGCGAAACTCAGGGAGTCCGGGTGCGAGAGCGCCGTTGTGATGATTTCCGGCCACGCCGATATCGAGACCGCCGTCGAGTGCATCAAGAACGGGGCCTTCGATTTCATCTCCAAGCCGTTGGAACTCAATCGCATACTTATCACCATAAAGAACGCGACCGAGAAGAGCAATCTTGTGACAAAGACTCATCTTCTTACCAAGAAGGCGTATGGGGACAGGATGATAGGGGAGTCGGAGCAGATGAAGCGCATAAAGGAGATGGTGGCGAAGGTTGCGGCGACGCCCGCACGTGTGCTGGTCACCGGCGAGAACGGCTCGGGCAAGGAACTTGTCGCGCGGAGTATCTACGAACAGAGCGACAGGGCCGACAGGCCGTACGTCGAGGTGAACTGTGCGGCCATCCCGTCCGAACTTATCGAGAGCGAACTTTTCGGCCACGAGAAGGGGTCGTTCACCTCGGCCGTAAGCCGTCACAAGGGCAAGTTCGAGCAGGCTGACGGCGGGACGCTGTTCCTCGACGAGATTGGGGATATGTCGCTGGCGGCCCAGGCGAAGGTGCTGCGGGTATTGCAGGAGAACCGGTTTTCAAGAGTCGGCTCCGATACCGAGATAAAGGTGGACGTCAGGGTCATTGCGGCGACCAACAAGGACCTGCGCGGAGAGATAGAGCAGGGGCGTTTCCGTGAGGACCTTTATCATCGCATAAGTGTCATAGTCATCAACGTGCCCCCTCTTCGCGAGAGACGTTCCGACATACCGCTTCTGGTTGATTATTTTGTCGAGTCCATCTGCTCCGGTGCGGCCATTCCGCGCAAGAAGTTCAGCCCGGAGGCGGTACGGCTCCTTTGTGACAAGCCCTGGAAGGGCAATATCCGTGAGCTGCGCAATGTCGTGGAGCGTCTGCTGATTCTCGGAGGGGATGTCATCACGGCTTCCGACGTCAATACGCTTGCATAGCTGCGGGGAGGAATTTGTAATTGCAAAAATTGCTTTTTGATATGAAACGTTACTGGTTGTTGGCTTTTGTGCTGCTTGCCGTGTGTTCCTGTGCGGAGATGCAGCAACCGGAGTCCGGAGTTGCCGAGAGCGTGGAAGCGGACGAACCCGGTCTGATTGCGGGGGAGATAAACGTGAAGGTGAGCGCCGAGTTTGCGGACAGGCTTTTCGCGGCGACGGGTGAGGACGGTATGGTCGATTTGAGCAAGATCGGTCCGGCGGACGGTATTCTCGGTTCGCTTGAAGTCAAGTCGATGAGAAGGCTTTTCCCCTATGAGGAGCCTTACGAGGAGCGCACGCGCGAGGCGGGCCTGAACCGCTGGTATGTTGTCGGCTACGGCAGGCATCTCAAGGCCGTGCAGGCGGCGGAAAGGGTTGCAGGGTCGGATGACGTGGAGTTTGTGGAGTTGCGCCGCAAGAAAAGGATTGTGGACAACGGTCTGCCCTATCTTGTGAGCCCGATGTCCTTCGGCGGGGTGTCGGCGTCTTCTGCCGCCGTTTTCAACGACCCCCTGCTCCCCAGGCAGTGGCACTATATCAATGACGGTTCCGTTTACGGCGGCGCCGCAGGGTGCGACATCAACGTCGCCGGGGTGTGGAAGAGCAAGGACAAGGTGTCCGGCAGCGAGGACGTGATAGTGGCCGTGATTGACGAGGGCGTCGATTTCAATCACGAGGACTTGTCCGCCAATATGTGGGTGAACGGTGCGGAAGAGGGCAGGGGTTCCTGCGGAAGGAACTTCGTCGACGGCTCCTATGTCATCCGCCCCGGTGAGCACGGCACTCACGTGGCCGGCACGATTGCCGCCGTCAACAACAACGGCAAGGGCGTGTGCGGGGTTGCCGGAGGCAATGCCGCAAAAGGCCGGAAGGGAGTGAAGATAATGTCCTGCCAGATTTTTCAGGGCAACAGGGAAGGCGACGGGTGTGCCGCAATCAAATGGGCCGCGGACCACGGGGCGGTGATTGCGCAGAACAGCTGGGGATATCTGGACCCGATCAATATCAGATATGACGAGTGGAAGTCCGACAGGGAGGCGATAGATTATTTCATATCGCACGCTGGTAACAAGAATGTTTCAGGCGGCATTGTGACGTTCTCGGCGGGCAATGACAATATCCTGCGTGGCATTCCGGCGGAGTATGAGAGCTGTGTTTCAGTCGTCGCGCTTGGCCCCGGCTACCGCAAGGCGTCATATTCCACTTACGGGGAATGGGCTTCCATAGCCGCTCCGGGAGGTGATTACGGCTCCAATATAATAAGCACGTTCCCCAACGACAAGTACGGCGGTATGATCGGGACGTCGATGGCCTGCCCCCACGTGTCGGGAGTGGCGGCCCTGATGATGTCGAATGCTGCCAAGGGGACAAAGGCGTCCACCATAAAGGCGGCGCTGCTCAATCCGGAAAAGGGTACTCCGATAGAAAAATACAACGGGGAGAAATACAAGGGCAAATTGGGCAAGGGTGGCCTTGTGAATGCGGGTCTCTGCGTGCTCGGACAGACCGGCAAGAAGCCCGGTGTGCCGACCGGATTCACTGTAAGATGGGACAAGTCCAATTTCATCGATTACAGTATAAGGGTCCCTGCCGATGAAGACGACGGGGTTCCCGAGTATATTTATATCTATTATAGCAACAGCCCGATAACCGCCGTGGACACTCTCCCGGCAAAGGCGATAAACGTAAGCGCCTGTAAGGCGGAGGATGAGGTGAGCGGAAGGTTGTCGATACCCGTTTTCGAATCGGATTGTTATTTCGCGGCCCAGGCCTGTGACATCTCCGGGTTGAAGTCCGCGCTCGCAGCGGCCAATCCGTCGAAAGTCCATACCGGCGCCAATACCAAGCCGGTGCTGGCGGTATCCGGTTCCCTGGACATAGAATTGCTGAGTTGCGGGAAGGACACCATCCATTTCACGGCTTTCGATGCGGACGGCCACAGTATGGATGATTCCGTAAGGGTAAGGGTTCCCGAACTGGAAGCGACGTTCATGGTCCAGCAATTCGATGAGACGAAGAAGGAGATGAACGGAAGTTTCGATATCATGATAGATGCGCTCAAGGCGGATGACAACAGAACCTATACGGCGTGGGTGATTCTCAATGACGAATACGGTGCGGCCGATTCGGCATTGCTGAAGTACAGGATACTCGCCAACAGGCCTCCGCAGAAGAAGATGCAGATAGAGGATATGATTTTCAACGGCAAGATGGAGGACAGCCGCGTGCTCCGGGGCGCGGACTGCTTCACCGACCCCGACGGAGAAGCGCTATCGTTCACCTTCTCCCTGAGCAGCGAGGATGTGCTCAATGCCACTTCGAGCAAGGGCAACATATACATAACCCCTCTTTCCTACGGCAACTGTGACGTGACCGTTACGGCGACTGACGCAAGGGGGCTCAGCACAAGCCAGACCTTCAGCGTTGTGGTCCGTGACGGCTCCAGGCCGGTTGAGGTATACCCCAATCCGGTCACGGACAATTTCTTCATACGTACGGGCGAGGAGGAGAACGTGGACGTCAGGCTGGAAAATTCGCTCGGGGTGACCGTTCTGGAGAAGAAGGGGATAACCGTGTCGCCTTTCAAGCCGTTCCTCGTGTCTATGGCAGGGTACAGGCCGGGAGTGTATGTCGTGAGCATCACCACGCGGGAGGACGTTAAAAAATTGAATGTGGTCAAATTATGATTATGAAAAAGACAATATCGGCCCTATGCGCGCTTGCTTTGTTTGCGACAGCGGCCCGCGCGCAGAGTTTCAGCCTGCTCAACCTTTCCTATGACCCCGCGACCCTTGCCACGGGAGTTACCGGCGAGATGAGTCCGGCGCTTATGTATGACCTCAAGCACCTGAAGGCGCAGGTGTCCTACGGCCTTTGGTCACCGTCTTCGGCATCGAGTTCCGCTCTGGGCGTCAGCCTGCGCGGCAAGTTTGCGAAGATGGTTACGGTGGGTGCGGACTTCAAGACATTCGGCTCGAAGCCGTATGAGATTACCGATGAGGGCGGTTCCGTCAAGGGTGAGTACAAGCCTTCCGAGTTTGTCGTGGGAATTAATGCGGGAGTGATGCTTGGGTTCGGCTTCTCGCTTGGCTTCGGCGCGCATTTCGCTTCCTCGAAGATTGCTCCCGATGCCTCCGCGAAGCCTTTCTGCTTTGATGCGGCCGTGGCTTATTCGGGCAAGATTGTCCAGGTGTCGATGGGCGTCTATAATCTCGGGACAAAGTTCAATTACGGCGGGACTGAAAGTTATTCTCTTCCCGCCCTCGTGAGGGCCTCCGGACGTTTCGTTACCGGCCCTGTCAGGACCAACGTGGAGTTGGACTATCTGTTTGAACGGGCTTTTATGGGAGGTCTGGGCTTCGAATATTCGCTCAAGGACCATTTCTTCGCCCGCGCCGGCTTCCATTATGGTGGCAATGACGGCAAGGCGATACCCTGGTACGGTTCCGTAGGGCTCGGCTGCAAGTTTGCGGGCGTGACGCTGGACGCAGCCTACCTTATCTCGAAGGGGGGCCTCGCCAATACTTTCCGCGTCGCTCTCGGATATTGCTTCTAAAGCGTTCCCTGCTTGAGGCTTTCGATGTACCGGTCGATTTTCCGCAATTCGACCGGTATTTTCACTGATTGCGGACACAGGCTCACACAGCGCTCGCATCCTATGCAGTGGTCTGCCTGACGGACTGTCGGCACTTCCTTGCCGTAGGCGGCCAGATAGCGGCGGCGGTCACGTTCGAACCGCTTCTGGCCCGAACTTATCAGATATGTCCCCGACTTGACCGAGTTGTTGTAGAACCTGAAGATGGCGGGTATGTTGATGCCGTAGGGGCAGGGCATACAGTATCCGCAGTCGGTGCAGCCGACCAGATGGAAGCGCGAGATGGCGTCCGCTCCGGCTTCAAGCATGGCCATATCCTCCTTGCCGAGGGGCTTGAAGTCCGAGAAGGTCGCCACGTTGTCCTCCAGGGCGGCATTGTCGCGCATACCGCTCAGGACAGTAAGTACCTTGGGGAAGGATCCGCAGAACCGGAATGCCCAGGATGCTATCGAGCGCGACGGTTCCCTGGATTTCATCCAGGCGGCGACTGCGGCCGGCACTTCCGCCAGACCCCCGCCGCGCAGCGGCTCCATAATCACCACCGGGATGTCTCTCTGGGCGAGAGCGTTGTACATATAGCTGGCGTTTGTCTCGTCCGAGGGTCCGTGATTCCAGTCCAGGTAGTTCATCTGAATCTGGAAAAAATCCCAATGATACTTTGCGTGAAGGTCCATCAGGTAGTCGAAGGTAGGCTTGTCGCAATGGACGGAAACTCCCAGATTGCGTATATGGCCTGCCTCCCTTTCTTTCAGCAGGGCTTCCAGAAGGCCTGTCCGGAGGAATCTCGCGTCGAAGGACTCGATGCTCGTCACGCAGTGAAGCAGATAATAGTCGATATGGTCGGTGTTGTAGGTCTTGAGCGACTTGCGGTACATCTCCCAACCGTGTTCGAAGGTGGGATTGGGGGTGTTGTGGTTTGAGAGTTTGGTGGCTATGAGATATTTGTCCCGCGGATACCGCCTCAGCGCTTCCGCCGTGGCCGCTTCGCTCCTGCCCCCGATGTAAACCGGAGCCGAGTCGAAATAGTTGACACCGTGTGCGATGGCATAATCCACAAGTTCGTTCACCTTCTCCTGGTCGATGCCCTGCGACGGGTCTTTGGCGTCAACCATAGGCCAGCGCATGCAACCGTATCCGAGAAGCCCAACGCCGGGGAAATTCTCCTTGACCCTGGCGTTGCCGTCCACCTCCGCGCCTTTCTGTCCGCAGGAGTGTGCAAGCCCGAGCGTCACTGCCCCGAGGCCTGCCGTTTTCAGGAAATCTCTTCTGTCCATACGCTATTCTCTTGTAAGGTGTTCTTTCAGCCCGTCAACCGTTATCGCCGATATGGGGCGCGAGGGACACAGGAATTCACATTCCCCGCAGCCAATGCAGCGTGTCCCGATGACCGACGGGGTGGGGTTGACCGCACCGGGGAGGCGTGTCATTATTATGGCTGCCGAAGGGCAGTGTACCGCGCAGTTGCCGCATTTGACCCCTTGCAGATTGACCAGGCACAACTCCGGGTTGATTCTGGCGGTGCCGATACGGATACCGGCTTTTTCTTCTCTGCCCGACAGGGGGCGGATGGCCCCGCTGGGGCACACGTCCGAGCATGCCGTACATTCCGGCCGGCAGAACCCGTTCTCGTAGCCCATCTCCGGCTGCAGCAGATGGGCAAGGTCCGTGCTCGGTCTCAATACTCCGTTCGGACAGGCGCTGACGCAGAGCTGGCAGGCGGTGCAGTGGTCATAGAAGTTCTTGACGCTGCCCGCCCCGAAGGGAACGAGCCTTTCGCTGCGCACGGGCGTCTGCTTCCCTATCACTTCCGCCACCCTTTCCTCCGCTTTCGCGACGGTGGCTCCGACGGTCATCGCTGCACCGGCCGCAAGGAACCCGCGCCTGCCCTTGTCGGGCGCCGATTCCGCCGCAGGCGTTTTCCTTCCCAATCCGTAGCGTATGGCTCCGGAGGAGCAGTTGTCAATGCAGTCGAAGCAATCGACGCATCGGGACATATCCACATCAAGGGCCTCCCCGTCAATGCAGGAGCATTTGCATCCCTTGACGCACTTGCCGCAGTGGAGGCATTTGCCGCCGTCAATCCGCGGGCGGAAAAGCGAGAACCTTCCGACCAGCCCGAGCAGCGTGCCGACGGGACATATCGAGTTGCACCAGATGCGACCTCCGAACCAGGCGCAGGATGACAGTACGACAAGGACGGCCGCGGCGGCGATTATGGATGCCGTGCCGGAACTGCCGTCGGCGATACCGATGAAGCCCCTGACCATCCTGCCGTACGAACTGTACGGGGCAAGCAGCGCCACCACGACCTGTATGCCGGCGGCGATGCTGGCGACATAGACGGCGAGCACGGTGTATCTCAACCATTTGAGCCCGGGGGTGTAACTGAACTTGCGTGGACGGATTCGGCGTCTCAGCCATATGATGCCGTCCTGAAAAATGCCGGCCGGGCAGATGACGGAGCAGTAAATCCTGCCGAAGAGCAGGGTCACCAGCAGGATGACGGTGACAACTCCCAGGTTCAGGGCCAGACAGGCGGGGAGGAACTGCAGCTTCGCGGCCCATCCCCACCATTGCAAGCCGGTGCCTGCAAAGAGCAGCGTAAGGGCTGCCAGCATCAGCATCGCGAGTACTATTCTGAATTTGCGCAACATAGAGACAAATATAAGAATTTTGCCAAAAATTCGTTAAATTTGTGGGTTTGTAAAAGGTTTTTGAATTATGATGACATCAAAGCAGATACGCAAGGCTTTTCTGGATTTTTTTGCCGCAAAGGGCCATACCGTGGTGCCGTCCGCGCCGATGGTGGTGAAGAACGACCCCACGCTTATGTTTACCAATGCCGGAATGAACCAGTTCAAGGACATTTTCCTCGGCAATACGGCCGCACGGTTCTTCCGGGCCGCGGATTCGCAGAAGTGCCTGCGTGTGAGCGGCAAGCACAATGACCTGGAGGAAGTCGGCCACGACACCTACCATCATACGATGTTCGAGATGCTTGGCAACTGGAGTTTCGGCGACTATTTCAAGAACGAGGCGATAGACTGGGCCTGGGAACTTCTCACGGAGGTCTATAAGATAGACAGCGCCAACCTGTACGCCACGGTGTTCGAGGGCTCGGAGGAGGACGGAACCCGGATGGACGAGGAGGCCAAAGAGGCCTGGCTGCGCCATCTGCCGGAGGACCATATCATCCTCGGCAGCAGGCACGACAATTTCTGGGAGATGGGGGATACGGGCCCCTGCGGTCCCTGTTCCGAAATTCATATCGATATCCGCACGGCGGAGGAGCGCCGCAGCGGGGTCCCGGGCCGCGAGCTTGTCAACAAGTCCGATCCCCACGTCATCGAGATTTGGAACATAGTGTTCATGCAGTATATGAGGATGTCCGACGGCCACCTCGAGAATCTCCCCGCCAGGAACATCGATACCGGAATGGGCTTCGAAAGGCTTTGCGCCGTTCTCCAGGGCAAGAACAGCAACTATGACACCGACGTCTTCAGCGGACTGCTCGCCTCGATCGGAGAACTCTCCGGCCACAGGTACGGCGAGAGCGCGGAGGTTGACGTCGCGATGAGGGTTGTCGCCGACCATATACGGGCGATAAGCTTTTCCATAGCGGACGGCCAGCTGCCCTCCAACGTCAAGGCCGGATATGTGATAAGGAGGATTCTGAGGCGCGCGGTGAGGTACGGCTATACTTTCCTGGGCTTCAGGGAGCCGTTCCTGTGCAGGCTTGTGGCCCGTCTGGTGGAGGATATGGGCGAAGCCTATCCGGAGTTGGTCAGCCAGAGACAGCTCATCGAGTCTGTCGTGCGTGAGGAGGAGACCGCTTTCCTGAGGATGCTTGAAAGGGGCATCAAGTATATAGAGGGCTATCTTGCCGAGCACGGGGATGATATGGACAAGACTGTCAGCGGCACTGACGCGTTCGTCCTGTATGACACGTTCGGATTCCCCATAGACCTCACCCAGCTGATTCTTGCGGAACACGGATTCAAGGTCGATATGGACCAGTTCGACGCCGAACTTTCCAAGCAGAAGGAGCGCGCCCGCAATGCAACGGCCAACGAATTCGGCGACTGGGTCGAGTACTACCCCGGCGAAAGCGTTTTTGTGGGCTACGATACTCTCAAGGTGGAGGGGGCGAGGTTGCTCAGGCAGCGCAAGGTCGTCCAGAAGAACCGCGAGATGCTCCAGCTTGTATTCGACAGCACCCCCTTCTACGGGGAAATGGGCGGAGAGGTCGGTGATACCGGCTGGTTCGAGTCGGAGTCGGGCGAGCGCATAGCCATAGTCAACACCATAAAGGAGAACAACCTCACCGTGCATATAGCCGAGAGGCTCCCTTCGGACCCCCGGCAGACGTTCACGCTGACGGTTGATGCCCACAGGAGGCACCTCATACAGAACAACCACTCCTGCACCCATCTTCTCGACAGGGCTCTGCGCGAGTTGCTCGGAGACCACGTCGAGCAGAAGGGGTCATACGTTTCCGACAAGTCGCTGCGTTTCGACTTCTCCCACTATGAGAAATTGACGGACGGGCAGATTGCCGCGGTGGAGCGCAGGGTGAACGAACTCATCCGGGAGGACCACCCTCTCGAGGAGGAGAGGTCGGCCACGATGGAACAGGCGCGCGGGATGGGGGCGATAGCCCTCTTCGGCGAGAAATACTCGGACCGTGTGAGGATTGTCAAGTTCGGGCCGTCGGTCGAGTTGTGTGGCGGATGTCAGACGCCGTCCACCGGACATATCGGGTTCTTCAAGATTGTGAGCGAGTCTGCGATTGCCGCCGGCGTGCGCAGGATAGAGGCCGTGACGTCCGATGGCGCCGAAGCCTACGTGGCCGACCTGCAGAATGTCGTGCGTGAGGTCAGGGCGGCTCTGGGCAACGTGTCTGACATAATGGGAGTCATCCGCAAGCTTCAGGAGGAGAATGCCGCCCTGCGCAAGCGGGTCGAGGCTTTCGATGCGGCCAAGGCGGCGGCGCTTGCCGAAAGGCTTGTCGCCGGCGCGGAGGACTGTGCCGGAGTGCGGCTGATAAAATTCGATCGTGACGGGACGGACCCTGCCGAGGTGAAGGCCGCCCTGGCGATAATACAGAAGACGGCGAAGGCGACCGCCGTTATCGCGGCGTTCGGCTTCGAGGGCAAACCGCAGCTGATGGCAATGTACTCCGGCGATCTTGTTGCGGCCGGCCGCAATGCCGGTGCGGACGTGCGCGAGGCCGCCAAGGCGATACAAGGCGGGGGCGGCGGCGCGCCCGGGTTCGCGATGGCCGGCGGAAAGGACGTCAACGGGCTGCCGCAGGCCATGAAGGTGCTCCTGTCCAAATTCTAGATGGTGAAGAAGCTTGACCAGTACATATTGAAGGCATTTGTGGGGCCGTTTCTGGCGGTCCTGCTCGTGGTGCTTTTCATACTGGTCATGCAGTTCCTCTGGCTTTATATCGACGAACTGGTCGGCAAGGGCCTCGGACTGTGGGTCATCCTGGAGTTTATGATGTGGGGTGCCTGCACGATTCTGCCGCTTGCGATGCCGCTTGCGGTGCTGCTCTCGTCGGTGATGATGCTGGGCCAGATGACCGAGAACAACGAGCTTATGGCCGTGAAGGCGTCGGGCGTGTCGCTTGCGAGGGTGCTCCTGCCGCTTATGCTCACCGCGTCGGTGATAAGTCTTGCCGCGTTCTTCGCGAACAACAACCTTGTGCCGAAGGCCTATAACGAGATATTCACTCTCCGGGATGACATAGGCCGCACGAAATCGGAGATAAAGATACCGACCGGCATCTTCTACGAGGGTATAGACGGGTATATTCTCCGCGTCGGAGACCGCGACAAGAGGACCGGCCTTATGAGGGACGTAATGGTCTATGACCATACGGACGGCAAGGGCAACGTGGCCGTCACGACGGCTGATTCCGCCCGGATGGAGATGTCCAGGGACAAGGACTTCCTCATCTTCACGCTATATTCGGGCTGCAACTATCAGGAGGGCACGGAGCGTGGGGACGGCAAGACGAAATATTCGCTCCAGAAAATGGATTTCTCCCTGCAGGAGCTGGTCATTCCCTTGAAGAACTATTCGTTCCAGAAGTCGGAGGAGAACCGCTACGGGACGCAGACCAAGTCGATGCGCTTCTTGCAGCTTTACAATCAGCGCGATTCGCTGCTGAACGCCAAGGAGACGTCGCAGGTGCAGAACTACAGGAGGTTCCTGACCTCCGGCAACCTTATGTTCCAGACGCAACTTGACACGACGTACGGTCCGACCCGGACTGTTTCCTTCAAGGGGAGCGGGCCTATGGAGTGGGCTACGGAAGATAAGGAGATAAGGGCTTATGAAGAGGCTGCCCGCAAGTCTTCCGAGGCCAAGTCATATGTCTCGGCTTATTCGAGCCAGGCGTACGAATATGTTTTCTTCCTGCGCCGTACGGAGGTGGAGCTTTTCAAGAAGCTGGCACAGGCGCTTGCCTGTTTCGTTCTTTTCTTCATCGGCGCTCCTCTCGGAACGCTGATAGGCAAGGGAGGTCTGGGCTCCAGCGCGATAGTGTCCGCCCTGTTCTTCGTCTTGTATTGGGTGATTGATATTTCGGGAACAAAACTTGCAAATGATGGTGCGGTCAACGCCATCCTCGGCGTTTTTGTTTCCACGCTGGTGCTTTTCCCGATAGGACTTATACTCACCTGGAAGGCAATCAACGACAGACCTGTTTTTGCGAAGGTGGATTCTTTCAAGTCATTGTGGAGGCGGCTGAAGAGCCGCACGAAGGGGCTGTTCCACAAGCCCCGGATCGTATTTATGGGTACGCCCGAATTTGCCGTGGCCTCACTCGACGCCCTGGTCGGCGCTGGCTTCAAGGTGGTGGGTGCCGTCACGGTTGCCGACAAGCCGAGCGGCCGCGGACTCAAGGTGAACGAAAGTGCGGTGAAGCGGTATGCCGTGTCACACGGTATACCGGTACTCCAGCCCCTGAAGCTTAAGGATCCGGAATTTCTGTCGGCGCTGCGCGCCTGGCGGGGGGATATTTTCGTCGTGGTGGCCTTCAGGATGCTGCCGGAGGAGGTCTGGCGTATGCCTGCGCTTGGGACGTTCAACCTTCACGCGGCCCTGTTGCCCCAGTACAGGGGGGCGGCTCCCATCAACTGGGCCGTCATCAATGGGGAGAGGATTACCGGGGCGACCACTTTTATGATTGACAAGGACATAGATACGGGAGGCATCATTCTCCGGCAGGAGCTTCGCATCAAACCCGGGGACACGGCTTCGGACGTTCACGATGCCCTTATGCCCATAGGGGCCGAACTTGTGCTCCAGACGGTGCAGGGACTGATAGAGGGAAGCGTGGAGACCAGGGTGCAGCGCTCGTTCGTTCAGGGCAGCGAGGTCCTGAAGCCGGCGCCGAAGCTGACAAGGGAGCTTTGCCATATCGACTGGAACGACAGTCCGGCTGCAGTCCACAACCTTGTCAGGGGATTGAGCGATTTCCCCGCGGCTTTCACGGAGTTGAAGGCGGAGGGGGAGGAGCCTGTGCAACTGAAGATATTCCGTTCGCATATTCACGAGGCGGAGGGCAGTTTCGAACCCGGCAGGATTTATACGGACGGGAAGACATATCTTGCCGTCGGGGCGTCGGGCGGAGCCCTGGACCTCGACGAAGTGCAGCTTGCCGGCAAGAAGCGAATGGATATCAAGTCGTTCCTTGCAGGTTTCCGGGGGGCGGACCGGTATGTGTGCACGAAGGGAACGTCCAAAACGGAACTCGAACGCGTAAAGGCTTTGTATGCGTAATCTCAAGCAGCTCATATACAATCCGGAGACGATGCTCTATGAGGTCCACGAGCAGCCGCGTATCAGGCGCTATCTGCTTGTGGCCGCGATGGTTGCAGTCGGAGCCGGCCTTATAGGCCTTTACTTCTGGCTCTACACTTCCGTCTTCGGGCTTACGCTGCCCAAGACGGTGAGGCTCAGGAAGGAGAATGCACAGCTTGTATCGCGGCTGGAGATACTGACCCACGAACTGAACCGTTATGAAGGTGTGCTTCAGGGTATAGAAAACCGTGACGACGACGTGTACAAGACTCTTTTCGGTCTTTCGGAAGTGTCTTCCGCGATTGCGTCCCCAAGCGTGGTTTACAGGAAATATCTCGATTACGAGCAGATGGGCGCCAGTCCTTCGCTCCTTGAGACGAGTCGTCGCATAGACGATATGAGCAGGCGTGTCATTCTCCGCAGGAGGTCTCTCGCGCAGGTGGACGAGGTGTCCGTACAGGCGGAAGACCGTATCTCGCATATTCCCGCTGTGCCGCCCCTGCGCCCCGACGGTTTTGTCAGGCGTTCGAGCGGGTTCGGCAGCCGCACCGACCCGGTGTTCGGAGGAAGGCGCTTCCACGAGGGCCAGGATTTCGCGACGCGCAAGGGGACGCCCGTGTATGCGACGGGCGACGCCGTGGTCGAGAAGGTTCAGTACCAGTTCTTCGGCTACGGCAATATGGTCGTGCTCAACCACGGATTCGGTTACAAGACCAGATACGCCCACCTCAAGACCATCCTTGTGCAGGCCGGACAGGAGATCCACCGCGGGGACAAGATAGGGGAGGTCGGCAATTCCGGCAAGTCCACCGGCCCCCATCTCCACTACGAGGTCGAAATCAACGGCAAGAGGGTCAACCCTTCGAACTACTATGATATGACGATGAACGTCGCCGAGTATGACGCGATGGTCAGGGAGCGTGCCGCCGCTTCGGCAAGGCCGGACATCCCGTCCACCGGGGACATTCTTAAAAGGAAGCGTCTGAGATGAAGCGGAATCTGAAGAAATACATATTGGACGCGGACCTTGTGGTGAGGGAGGCCACCCGCAACGTCGCGGGGATGGTTCTCCGCGCATTCTTCTTCATCGTAATAACGCTGTCGCTGACAATAGCCCTTTACGGCCTGTTTGCGCTGATATTCAATACCGATACGGAGGCTTCGATAGCGCGCGAGAACAAGGCTTACGTCGAGATTCTTCCGGAGCTTGAGCAGCGGGCCGAACTTTTGGAGGACGTGATTACGGAACTCCAGCTGCTCGACCACGATATGTACCGCGAGATTTTCCACGCCGAGGCGCCCAACGTCGACCCTATGTCAACGCTGGAGTTCCTGTTTGCCGCCGACACCATTCCGGATACAAGGCTCACGTCATACGGACGCATCAAGTCCGACGCCCTTATGGAGAAGAGTGCGTCGATCGAGAGGAACTTCGCGGCGATATTCCGCACGCTGGCGGGCAGGGAATATGTCCTTCCTCCGATGACGCTGCCGTTGAAGGATATAAACTATATCCAGGTGGGGGCGGGCAAGGGAAGCAAGTTCAACCCCTTCTACAAGATTTACGTCGAGCACAACGGCCTCGACGTGCTGGTGCCCCGGGGAACGGCCGTATATGCCGCCGGGGACGGAGTCGTAACGGAAGTGGAACGTTCCGGCAAGGGGCTCGGCAATGTGGTCGTAATCACTCACGAAGGCGGCTACGAGACAAGATATGCGCTTCTTGCCAATATCCAGGTGAAGAAGGGAGCCGGCGTGAAGATGGGCCAGAGAATAGGAAGCGTGGGGACCTCGTCGAACTCGTATGCCCCGCATCTTCACTACGAGATACTCAAGGACGGCAGGAACCTTAACCCCGTGCATTTCCTGTTCGCCTCCTTCGGGGCGGAGGAGTATGCCAACGTCCTTTATATGTCGGCGAATACCGAACAATCGATGGATTAACAATACGGAAATGGATAAACTCTTTTACTCAATCAGCGAAGTCGCCGCAATGCTCGGCGAGAGTGTGACGCTCGTACGCTACTGGTCCGACAGGTTCAACCGTTTCATCAAGCCGTCGCGCACCAAGAAGGGCAACCGCCAGTTCACACGCGAGGACATCGAAGTTCTCAAGCGCATCCACCATCTTGTGAAAGTGCAGGGGATGACCCTCGACGGCGCCGAAAAAAGCCTCAGGACGGAGACCTCCTCGACCGACCGCAGCGTGAAGGTTTTGGAGAGTCTCAGGCGCATCCGGGAACAGTTGGATGAAATCCGCAAATCGCTTTGAGAATAAGGATAAAATTTCATAAATTTGCGCTCCCTTCTAAAATAAACCGAATCAGATATGTCAGCGACCAAGAAAACAATCAAAATCGAGACCCCGATAGACGACAGGGAGACTTTCGTCTCCTTGCAGAAGAATTTTGCGGACTCCGAGATTTCCGTTCAGGAAAAGCTCAATGTCCTGTATGGACTCCAGAAGGCCGACAACGAGTTGGAGAAGATATTCCAACTCCGCGGCGAACTTCCCGCCGAGGTGTCGGCGCTCGAGGCGGAGGTCGATTCCTACAAGGCAAAGGCCGACGGCTTCAGGGATATGATAGCCGCCGAGGAGCAGGCCATAAAGGACCACGTGGGGGAGATGGAGGAACTGGACGGCGAGATAGCGAAGTATCAGGAACAGCTTGCCAACATCTCCAACAGCCGTGAGTACGATTCCATCAACAAGGAACTTGAGAATCTCGACCTTCTCCGCAAGATAGCCGACAAGAACATCGGTGAGGCGAAGGTGCGCATCGAGGCTCACAAGGCGGCGATCGACGAACTTCTGGAGAGGACGGAGATATGCAGCGCCGACCTTGCCGCAAAGAAGGTGGAACTGGAGACCATATCGAAGGATACGGCGGATGTGGAAGCCGCGCTCCAGGCATCCAGAGACGGTCTTGCCGCAAAGCTTGACGCCCGCACGCTGTCTGCGTACGACAGGATTCGCAGCAGTGTCCACAACCGTCTGGCTGTAGTGCCGATTTATAACGGGGACAGTTGCGGAGGGTGCTTCAATACGATTACTCCCCAGCGTATTCTCGATATCCGTTCCGGCAACAAGCTTGTCATCTGCGAGCATTGCGGAAGAATCATAGTGGCTCCTTCGGAGGCGGAGAGCAAAAATTAATATCCTGACGTATGGCCATCGAGAGCAAGCCGCAGCGCAGGAAGAAGGACGACGTGGATTTCGAGTCCCTCGGGGCCGAACTCGGCAATACGCCGCCTCAGGCGCTTGACGCGGAAGAAGGTGTGCTGGGAGCGATGCTCCTTGAGCCTTCGTGTGTCGAGGCCGCGTTGGGCGAACTTTCCCCGGCGTGCTTCTACGACCCGCGCAACCGGATGATATTCGAGGCCATAACGCTTCTTGACTACGAGCACAGCCCCATAGACAAGATAACGGTTACGGGAAAGCTCCGCCAGCAGAAGAAACTGGAGGAGGTCGGAGGTACAATCACGCTGGTCAACCTCTCCGAGAAGGTGGGCTCGGCCGCACACGTCGAGTATTATATCAAGATACTCAAGCAGAAGACCATTCAGCGTGATCTTATCAAGGCGTCGTACGAGATTCTCAAGGATTCCTATGACGAGTCCGCCAACGTCGACGAACTTATCGACAAGGCGCAGACGAAGGTTTACGATGCCGTTCAGAACAATATCAAGAGGGACGTGCGTGACATAGGCTCGATTATTTCCGAGGCTATGGAAGACATAGGTCGTATGCAGAGCATCGAAGGCTTGAGCGGTGTGCCTTCCGGTTTTTCGAAGGTGGATGCCATCACGAGCGGCTGGCAGCCCTCCGACCTGATAATCCTTGCCGCGCGGCCTTCCGTCGGAAAGACGGCCTTTGCCCTCAACCTGGCCCGCAATGCGGCGGTGGACCACCATATCCCCGTGGCTTTTTTCTCGCTCGAGATGTCATCCATTCAGCTTGTGAAGCGTCTGATGACAACCGAGAGCGGCCTTTCCGCAGACAAGATCAAGGGTTCGGCCAAATTGCACGGCGACGAGTGGGACCAGCTCAACCTGAGGTTGAAGCCCCTGGCCAAAGCCCCTCTCTATATTGATGACACTCCGGGGCTCCACATAATGGAGTTCCGCGCCAAGGCGAAGAACCTTGTGAAACAGAAGAACGTCAAGCTCATAGTGGTGGATTACCTCCAGCTTATGCAGGGCCCCGTCGAGATGAGGGGCTTGAGGGAGCAGGAGGTGGCCGCGGTGTCCCGTACCCTGAAGGCTACGGCAAAGGAACTTGACGTGCCCATCATAGCGCTTTCGCAGCTGTCGCGCCAGTCCGTCCAGAGGGAGGGAGCGAAGGGAAAGCCCCAGCTCAGCGACCTCAGGGAGTCCGGCTCCATAGAGCAGGATGCCGATATGGTCATCTTTATCCATCGTCCCGATTATGTCGGGATGTCGGATAGCCTTGAGGACAGGGAGAGGTCGCAGATACTTATCGCAAAGCACCGTAACGGCGAGACCGGCGAGATAGATATGCGCTTCAGGAGCGATCAGGTCAGGTTCATAGAAGAGGACGATGCTCTCAACATACAGGCTTCCAGAGTGGAATCCAGGATGAATTCAGAAGATTTTGGCCCTGATGAGAGCTTCCAGTAGAGATATTTCCCACGACGGCAGGGTGACGGACGTCACCCCCGAATACACTACGGTTGAGATTGTGTCCGAGTCGGCCTGCGGGTCCTGCGGCGCCAGGGGTTTCTGCGGGCTTTCCGAGTCGGTGCGCAAGACCGTCGAGGTCCCGACCGAGGTCGGAGGTCCCGCTCCGGGAGAGGAGGTGACGGTCATTTTGAGAAGGACAATGGGCTATAAGGCCGTGTGGCTTGCCTATGTCGTTCCCGTGTTCCTCCTGATGGTGTCCGTGCTTGTCTTTTCGTACGCCGGAGCGTCCGAGTTGGTGACGGGCCTGGCTTCGATAGGAGTTGTGGGGGTCTGGTATCTGGTGATTTTTCTTTTCAGAAGGCGGCTCGCAGGCGGGTATGCCTTCCATATAGTACGCAAAGATGAATAGTATTGTTTTGTGGACGGTGGTGATTCTTTCGTCCCTGGGGCTGGTGTTGGCTGTGGTGCTTTACCTCGTCGCACGCAGGTTCAAGGTTGAGGAAGACCCCAGAATCGACAGGGTCGAGGCGGTGATGCCCGGCGCGAACTGCGGCGGATGCGGATATGCCGGATGCCGCGCATTTGCCGAGGCGGCGGTGAAGGACACCACTCTCGACGGCCATTATTGTCCGGTCGGGGGCACTCCCGTTATGAAGCAGGTGGCCGACATTCTGGGCTATGAACTCAAGGAACAGGCTCCTATGATAGCGGTTGTACGTTGCAACGGCAGTTGTGAGGCACGCCCCAAGGTCAACGAGTATGACGGAGCGAAGTCCTGCCGTGTCGTGTCGGCTCTTTATGCCGGGGAGACTCTCTGTCAGTACGGCTGTGTGGGATGTGGCGATTGTGTCTCCGCCTGCCCGTTCGGTGCCATATCGATGGATGCCGGGACCGGACTTCCGGTAGTGGACGAAAGGAAATGTACGGCCTGCGGTTCCTGCGTCAAGGCTTGCCCGAAGGGAGTCATCGAACTCAGGGCGAAGGGCCCGCGCGGCATGAGGGTTTACGTGAGTTGCATCAGCAGGGACAAGGGGGCGGTTGCCCGCAAGGCCTGTCAGTCAGCCTGTATCGGTTGCGGCAAGTGCCGGAAGGTCTGCGCCGCCGAGGCGATAAGGATTGAGGACAATCTCAGCTACATAGACTTCACCAAGTGCAGGCTTTGCAAGAAGTGTGTGGCAGAGTGCCCTACCGGTGCCATCCATGCCGTCAATTTCCCTGTTTTGAAGAAAAAGGAGGCAGAAGGTGAATAAATTGTCATTCAGTATCGGCGGGGTACATCCCGACGACTGCAAAATCTCCCGCAACTGCTCCATAGAGGAGCTCCCGTTGCCCGGCGTGATGCACGTTTCGATGGCGCAGCATCTGGGCGCTCCGGCCACTCCCGTCGTCGCTGTAGGCGACAGGGTCCGAACCGGACAGGTGATAGGGGAGCCTGCGGGATTCATCTCCGCTTTCGTCCATTCTCCTGCGAGCGGTACGGTCAAGTCCATCGGCCCCGGAAAGGATCTTTCGGGCAGGATGGTAACCCATATCGACATAGCCGTCGAGGGTGACGAGTGGGCGGAAGGCATAGACCGTTCCTCCACGCTGGTGACGGAGATTCCGGAGGACCGTACGTTCATACTCGAAAGAATCAGGGCAAACGGTGTGGTGGGCCTCGGAGGGGCCACTTTCCCCACGCACGTCAAGCTCAATCCCGCTCCCGGGTCCAAGGCCGAGTGCCTGATAATCAACGGAGCGGAGTGTGAGCCTTACCTTACCAGCGATTTCAGGGTGCTCGTCGAGAGGACACGCGAAGTGGTGGTCGGCGCCACCATAATGCGCCGCGCTCTCGGCGACTGCCGTACGGTCATCGCCGTCGAGGAGAACAAGCCGGAAGCCATAATGTCGCTCCGGGCCGCAATGGGCGAACTTCATATGGAAGGTCTCGAGATAGCGGTGCTCAGGAAGAAGTATCCCCAGGGAGGGGAAAAGCAGCTGATAGATGCCGTAATGCACCGTCAGGTGAAGTCCGGAGGGTTGCCGATAAGCGTCGGAGCCGTCGTTCAGAACGTATCGACCGCTCTTGCCGTTTACGAGGCCGTCCAGAAGAACAGGCCCTTGATTTCCAACGTGCTTACCGTTACCGGTGACTGTCTGCCCGTGGAGCGCCAGCACAATTATCTTTTCAGGATAGGTATGCCGCTTTCATATATCGCGGAATATGCGGGTGGAGTTCCCGAGGGGGCCGCGAAGATTGTCAGCGGAGGTCCGATGATGGGCAGGGCGGTATCCGAGATGGAAGCGTCCACCGTCAAGGGCTCGTCCTCGCTGCTTTATCTGTCCGAGAAGGCGACAAGACGTGCTCCCGAGTCCAACTGCATACGCTGCGGCCGTTGCGCCTCGGCCTGCCCGATGGGCCTGGAGCCGTTCCTTCTTGTGAGACTTGCGAAGGCGGGTGATGCCGCCGGTCTCGAGGCCGCGTCGGTGCAGGATTGCATCGAGTGCGGGTGCTGCCTTTACAGTTGTCCCGCCGCCGTGCCGCTTCTGGATCATATCCGTCCCGCAAAGGGTCAGGTGATGGGAATTATACGTGCCCGGGCTGCAGCGGCAAAGGCCGCCGACGATAAAAAATAAGAGTTTTATGGATAGATTCATCGTTTCACCTTCGCCGCATATCCACGCTCCGGTATCGACACGCTCGCTTATGAGGGACGTGCTGATAGCGCTTGCGCCGGCGGTGGTGGTGTCCTGCCTGTTCTACGGTTGGAGCGAACTTCTTGTCATCGCGGTGAGCGTCGTTTCCTGCGTGTTGGTGGAGTGGGCGCTCACGCGCTATGTCCTCCGCCGTCCTTCCACTGTCGGCGACCTTTCCGCCGCGCTTACGGGCGTATTGCTTGCGCTCAACCTTCCGGTTTCCACTCCCTGGTGGGTGGTGTTTGTCGGAGCCTTGTTCGCCATAGGAGTCGCCAAGATTACGTTCGGCGGTTTGGGACAGAATATCTTCAATCCGGCCATCGCCGGACGTGTGTTCCTGCTTGTGTCCTTCCCGTCATATATGACTGACTGGACAGCTCCGCAGGGGCTGATCGGGGGAGGCCCCGACGCGTTCAGCGGGGCCACGCCCCTCAGCGCCCTCAAGGAGCAGCTTGCGGGCGGGGCGGCGGTGGACGTGTCCGCTCTCGCGTCGCAGTATTCCTACCGGTCGGTTCTGTTCGCCAACCTCGGAGGGTCCGCCGGAGAAGTCTGCGCCGTAGCGCTTCTGGTCGGATTCGTATATCTGTTGTGCCGCAAGGTGGTGAAGATATGGATACCGCTTTCGATTTTCGCTACCGTGGCGGTCATATCCCTCGTATTCTCCTCCATCGACCCCGTGCGCTTTACGGGTCCTCTTTTCAATCTGCTTACAGGCGGCCTGATTCTGGGAGCCTGCTATATGGCGACGGACTATGTGACTTCGCCGATGACTTCCCTCGGGGGTATCGTTTATGGAGTCGGCATAGGATTGATAGTTATGATGATACGCTATTTCGGCTCATATCCGGAAGGGGTGAGCTTCGCGATACTTGTTATGAATATGGCCGTTCCCCTGATTGACAGGGGCTTCCATAGTCGCAAATTCGGGAGGGCATAGAGATGGCGGCTGTATCCAATCTTCGCAATATGGTTCTTTGCCTCTTCGGGGTATGCCTCGTATGTTCGGCAATTCTCGGCGCCACTTATGTGGTGACGGAGGAACCAATAGCGCAGGCTTCCGCCCGCGCCCTGTCCGACGCCCTGGGCGAGGTGCTTCCTCAGGATTGCACCCCTTGCACGACTGCGGAGCCCATTGTCCTGGACGGAACTTCCTATGAATGTTATACGGCGCGTGATGCCGGCGGCAACGTCGCTGCCTATGCGGTGAAGACGGTGTCCGGCGGCTTCGGCGGCCCGATTGAACTTCTGGTCGGGGTGTACCCCGACGGAAGGGTGTGCGGAACGAAGGTGCTTTCCCATTCGGAGACCCCCGGCCTGGGCGCGAAGTGCGCCACCGACGAGGGATTCATCAATCAGTTCAAGGGCTTCGAGGGACGTTTTGCCGTCAGGAAGGACGGCGGGGACATCGATGCCATCACCGCTTCCACCATCACTTCGAAGGCTTATGTCAAGGGTGTGGAGGCAGCTGTGAAGGCGGTAAAATCACTGGGAGGACAGGGAAATGAGTAAGTTGTCATTGATTGCAAGGGGGCTTGTCAGGGAAAACCCCACGTTCGTGCTCGTGCTCGGAATGTGCCCGACGCTTGCCACGACCACCTCCGCGATGAACGGGCTCGAAATGGGACTGGCCACGATGTTCGTCCTCATTCTTTCGAATATGGTCATCTCCCTTGTCTCGCCGGTTGTGCCGGACAAGGTCCACATCCCCGTGTACATTGTCATCATCGCGACGTTCGTTACGGTCCTGCAACTTCTTATGCAGGCCTATGTGCCCGACGTTTACAGGACTTTGGGACTTTTCATACCGCTGATTGTCGTTAACTGCATCGTTCTTGGCCGTGCCGAGGCATTCGCATCCAGGAACGGAGTGCTCGATTCGGCCCTTGACGGCATAGGCATAGGCGCCGGGTTCACACTGTCGCTGACGGTTATCGGCCTGGTCAGGGAGATTCTGGGCAGCGGGGCCGCCTTCGGCTTCAAGCTTTTCCCCGGTGACGGCATTCTTGCCTTCGTGATGGCTCCGGGCGCCTTTCTGGTACTTGGCTATCTGATGGCCATTTTCAGGAAATTCATCAAGAAATAGCAGATTATGGAGTACTTTCTCATAATAGTTTCGGCAATTTTCGTCAACAATATCCTGTTGGCGCAGTTCCTCGGGATATGCCCGTTCCTGGGTGTGTCCTCCCGGCTGTCCACTGCGACCGGAATGTCCGGGGCCGTGTGCTTTGTCATCACGCTTGCCACGGTGGTTACATATCTGCTCAACCGGTATGTGCTGATGCCGTTCGGGCTGGAGTTCCTCCAGACCATTGCATTCATCCTGGTCATAGCCGCCCTTGTGCAGATGGTGGAGATAGTGCTGAAGAAGGTGAGTCCGTCGCTTTACAAGGCGCTCGGAATCTTCCTTCCCCTCATCACTACCAACTGCGCCGTGCTGGGTGTCGCGATAACCGTGGTGTCCAAGGAGTTCTCTTTCGGCGATGCTCCCGCCCATCTTATGGGGCTTGCCGAATCGACGGTATATGCTTTCGCCACCTCGGTCGGCTACGGCCTTGCCATGATACTGTTCGCCGGCATCCGTGAGCATCTTGAGCTCAACAACGTGCCCAAGGCGTTCAGGGGCCTGCCCATAGCGCTGATTACCGTCAGCATTATGGCTATGGCTTTTCTGGGCTTCTCCGGCATCGTATAGCCATATCTGCCGGCGTGTCTTTCCGGAAGTCGATTTCCATCCGGCAGACTTCCCTTGCGGGGGAGTCCCCGTCTTCCACCGTGCACAGCATCCTGCCTGCGTCCGGCAGCGCCGTGTCGTAGAGAAAGCGCAGCGATTCGCCGGGGAATACCTGGCGGAGATATTTGACGCGTATGCCTTCTATGACCGTGCCGCGGAGCGTATTGAGGGGGCGTGCCGCCAGGGCGTCGGCCACATATCCTATGTTGTTGACGTGATAGTTGAAATCCAGATCGTTGGGACAGACTTTGTGGACAAGCGTGCCCGCCGCCTCCTTCACCGCAGCCAGGGGCTCCCTGCCGTGGCTTGCGGTGTTCGTTCCCTCGATTGTCATAAGGCTTTCCAATTCCGTCGGGCGGCCGGTTTCCAGGTCAATGACACCCCAGCAGCTGCTGCCTTCGGCAAAGACGTTGCCTTCCGTGTCGGTCAGGGCGAAGTCGAAATACATCTTCAGGGCGCTGGCCTCCGTGGGGGAGACCGTTACCCCGACCTCATCCCTCCATACGGGGAGCGCTCCCTTGAGCCTGTATGAACATTCTGTGATTATCCATACCTTGCCTTTCTTCTTGAGGTCGAATGCCGCAAGATGGCGGCCGGACAGGTATGAGGCTATGGCATCCTGATAGAATGCCAGGATGGCTTCGCACTTCAGACGGTATTCCGTATCCATGGTGTTGCACACCACGCGCATCACGTCCCTGAATTCTTCCCCGAGTATTATTGAGTTCATTTGCCTTGCAGATACAGGTCAATCGCAGCCGCGGCCTTGCGTCCGGCGCCCATGGCCAGAATCACCGTCGCCGCTCCGGTCACGGCGTCCCCTCCCGCGAAGACCCCTTCGCGCGAGGTCGCCCCCTGCGCGTCGGCGGCGATTCCTCCGCGGGCGCCCGTCTCCAGGCCCGGAGTCGTTCTGGCGACAAGCGGGTTGGGGGAAGTGCCGAGCGCCATTATGACCGTGTCGGTCAGGATATCGAACTCGGTCCCTGCAACCGGTACGGGGGAACGGCGTCCGCTGCTGTCGGGCTCTCCGAGTTCCATTCTTATGCACCTGATTGCCTTGACCCATCCGGAGCCGTTGTCAATCACCTCCACCGGATTGGTGAGCATATCGAAGACGATGCCCTCTTCGCGGGCGTGGAGGACTTCCTCCCTGCGGGCGGGCAGTTCCTCCTCGGTGCGGCGGTAAACGATATGGACTTCCGCCCCCAGCCTGAGGGCCGTGCGGGCCGCGTCCATCGCGACGTTGCCGCCACCCACCACGCAGACCTTGCGGCCTGTATGGATGGGAGTCATATAATCGTCGCGGTATGCTTTCATAAGGTTGTTGCGGGTGAGGAACTCGTTGGCGGAGAACACTCCGCAGAGATTCTCGCCCGGTATGTTCATAAAGCGGGGAAGTCCTGCGCCGGTGGCGATGAACACGGCCTTGAAGCCTTCCTCGTCCATAAGCGAATCAACCGTCACCGTCTTGCCGATGACGACGTCCGTCTCGATTGTCACTCCGAGGGCCCTGACGCTGTCCAGTTCGCGTTTCAATACGGTGTCCTTCGGGAGCCTGAATTCCGGGATGCCGTATTCAAGCACTCCGCCGGCCTTGTGAAGGGCCTCGAAGACAGTCACGTCATAACCTTTCTTCGCCAGGTCTGATGCGCAGGCCAGGCCGGCCGGTCCGCTGCCGACCACCGCCACGCGTATGCCGTTGCGGCTTGCGGCACGCACCGGCACGCTCTTCGCGTTGTCGGCCACGAACCGTTCGAGTTTGCCTATGGCCAGGCTCTCGCCCTTGATTCCCAGGATGCAGGAGCCTTCGCATTGTGTCTCCTGCGGGCAGACTCTCCCGCATACTGCGGGCAGCGACGAATCGCGTCCGATGACGGCCGCCGCGCCCTCCACGTCGCCTTCCTTCAGTCTTGCGACGAATTCGGGGATGGACACGCCTACCGGGCAGGCCCCGACGCAGCGGGGATTCTTGCAGTGGAGACATCTGGAGGCTTCCTCCACGGCTTCTTCGAGGTTGTATCCGAGACAAACCTCATCGAAATTGGTGGCGCGGACCAACGGGTCCTGTTCACGCGCCTTCACTCTTTTGACGGTTGCCATATCAGCCCCTCCCTATTTTGCAAACGTGATTTTCCATTGCCGCACGTTCTTCTTCGCGATATTGTCCCTGCCTGTTCATGGCCTCGTCGAAATCCACTTCCCAGCCGTCGAATTCGGGCCCTTCGACGCAGGCGAAACGCGTTTTACCTCCTACGGTCACCCTGCACGCGCCGCACATCCCGGTCCCGTCCACCATCAGCGTGTTGAGACTTACCGTGACAGGCAGATCCAGCTTCCTGCAGCAGAGCGCGGTGAACTTCATCATTATCATCGGGCCTATTGCCACGGCCCGTGTGAAGCGCGCTCCGTCGGCGACAAGTTTTTCGAGCATCGCCGTGCCTACGCCCTTGAATCCGCGCGAACCGTCATCGGTACAAACGTGGACCGAAACCCCGGGCATAGCCAGCTTCTCCGTGTAAATCAGCAGGTCCGCTGTCCTGGCAGCGACTATGACATCAACGCTCACTCCCCTGTCCGCCAGCCATTTGACCTGTGGATAGACGGGGGCGGCCCCGACGCCGCCGGCAATGAATACGTATCTTTCGTCGCGCAGTTCCTCCGGGGTGGACTTCACGAATTCTGAGGGGAGGCCAAGAGGCCCCACTACGTCTTCGAAGCAGTCGCCCGCCTCCATCGCCACGATATCGGTGGTGCTGGCCCCTACCTTTTGTGTCACTATGGTGACGGTTCCGCGGTCCGCGTCACAGTCGCTGATCGTGAGGGGGACGCGTTCCCCTTCGGGGCCGGCCCTGACAATCAGGAACTGGCCGGGGAGTGCGGCACGGGCCACGCGTCCGGCCTCCACCTCCATCTCACAGACGGCGGCTGACAGCATATTCTTTGACAGTATTCTAAACATTTCCCTTGTTTTTCCTTATGAGGTCGCACAGGAGCGACGACAGCGCCAGCAGAAGAATCAGCACCGCGTGGGAGCCGTGCGCAAGTGTGGCGCACAGCAACGGCATAGGAAGAATCTCCGCCGAGCCGAAGCATATCGAACTCATCGAGAACCCCACCAGATAGTGGTACGGCCCGAGTGTCCCCGGAGTGGGGATTATAGCGGTCATATTGCCCACCGCCGAGAAGAAGAGCGAGTCCTTGAATTCAAGGCTTTCCAGTCCCGGCACCGCAATCACGCAGAAATGGAACATCAGTATGTACATGAACCAGATGCCGGCCGTATATACGACGAACATTATCTTATGGGGCATCCTGTGTATGGAACTGATACCGTTCCATACTCCCCGGAGAGCCCCGGCCGTCGCGGCACAGGCCCTGTTCCTGTCCTCGAACCGGAAGGCGAGCGCAACGGACAGCGCCAGCAGCAGGACAAGCAGCGGGAACACCCACCACAGGGGTATGTCAAACCGCGTCCTGATGGGGCCGACGACGTATTCCTGCATGAACGGCCCCAGGGTCCCTCGGTTGCAGGCAACTGCCATAAGGATGAGCAGTACCATTGCCAGGATGTCGCCGGCACGCTCCACCAGGATGGTGCCGAACGTCCTGTCGAAACGGCAGTTGTCGCTGGAGGCCTTGCTGCAGCGCAGAATCTCTCCCAATCCCGGAATCGCGAGATTGAGGATGTTGCCGTAGTTGGTGGAGTGCCACAGGTTGATTGCCGAGACTTCGGGATTCAACGGCTTCAGGAGAGACTTCCATCTGAGCGCCCTGAGCACGAGAGCCCCGATGCCGGCGGCCATCGACAGCAGGATGAATCCCCATCCGGTGGTCTTCAGACCCTCCAGGAAGTCGGCCCAGTCCATCCCCCGGAACGCGAGGTACAGCAGGAGAGCCGCAACCACCGCCGACAGGGTGTATTTCAGGACTTTCTTGAACCTGTTGTTCATACCATACAAAATTACTAATTTTGTAGGTTATGAGCAAATCGATACTTGGCATTGGCAACGCACTGACGGATATCCTGGCCGTTCTGCCTGATGACACCCTTCTGAAGAAGTACCATCTCCCCAAGGGCAGTATGCAGCACGTGGATATGGAGACCGGCGACGAGATTTGGAAAAGCCTCAAGCCCCTCGGAGTCCACTACGTGGCCGGTGGCAGCGCCGCCAACACGATTACCTGCACCGCTATCCTCGGTATGCCGTCGGGTTTCATCGGCAAGATAGGAGATGACGAACTCGGCTTGCTCTTCAAGAGCGATCAGGAGCAGTACGGGGTCAGGACCAGGCTTCTTAAAAGCGACAAGTCCAGCGGGCGTTCGATGGTGTTCGTGAGCGGAGGCAATGCCGAGAGGACTTTCGCCGTATATCTGGGGGCCGCCCTCGACCTTGTGCCGGAAGATTTGGATCCGGAGTACTTCAAGGGTTACGACTATTTCCATATAGAGGGTTATCTTGTCCAGAACCAAGAGCTTATACGCAGGGCCGTGGAGCTTGCCCACGAGGCGGGCTGTCTTATTTCCCTCGATATGGCCTCATACAATGTCGTGGAGAGCAACGAGGCTTTCCTCCATTCGATAGTGGACAAGTACGTGGATATAGTTTTCGCAAACGAGACGGAGGCGAAGGCTTTCACCAAGCTCTCCGACCCCGAATCCGCCCTCGACGAGATTGCCTGTCATTGCAGGATTGCGGTCGTGAAGGTCGGCAAGGACGGTTCCTGGCTCAAGTCCGGGGACGAGAAGTATTTCATTCCCGTATGGCCGGCCGATACGATAGATGCGACCGGTGCGGGTGATACCTATGCCGCCGGATTCCTTTACGGCCATTCTCTGGGTATGCCCCTCAAGACCTGCGGGGAGATAGGGTCGATTGTGGCTGCGAAGGTGGTAGAGGTGCTGGGCACGAAGATAGATATTCCGAGGTGGAGGGATGCGAAGCAGGAGATCCGCGATCTTGTCGCGTCAATTGGAAAATGATGCTGCCATGGGAATTCTTACCAGTGTCGCCCGTAGTATTTGCCTGCGCCATTCCGCAACCGGAAAGGTGACGGGGTTCGTCCCCCTCGGGAAAATCAGGAAGGCCGTGGTTATTGTCGACGGCAGCCTGCCCGATGCAGGGAAGACCGTTGATGCAATCCATTCCTTCGACGGTTTTGCGGGGCGCCAGGTCGAGACCGTTGTCCTGGGCTGGCGTGGAGAACCCATCAAGAACGCCACTGTCGTCGGACCGAGCGATGTCAATTTCTACGGACGGGTCAAGAGGGGACGCAAGTATCCCAGGATTCACGTCGGAGAGGAACTTCTGGTCTCGCTCGTGTCTGACCCGGAGAATTTCACCGCGACCCAGATATCCCTGTCAAGCGAGGCCCTTTTCAAGATAGGGCGTTTCCATATGCCGAAGGAGATTTTCAACATAGTGGTCCTGGGCGACGAGGGGGGTCAGCTCCGCGCTTTCGGGCTTGTGTGCGACATCCTGAAGAGCGTCAAATGATGTCTTTTGTATCCACAGCCTTGAAGGGGTTTGCGATGGGGGCGGCCAATGTCGTCCCCGGAGTGTCCGGCGGGACGGTGGCCCTGGTGACGGGGATTTACTCCGACATAGTCTCCTCCCTCAACGCTTTCACCTCCCGGGAGGTTTGGAAGGACTTTTTTGCAGGTCGGTTCGCCTCGTTCTGGGAGGGCATCAACGGCAGTTTTCTGATTGCCCTCTGTGCGGGCGTTCTGCTTAGCGTGTTCTCCCTGGCGAAGGCCGTTACCCTCTCGCTGGAGTTCTACCCCATTCTTGTGTGGGCTTTTTTCTTCGGTCTTATCGTGGCATCGTCCGTGCCGATGTTCCGGAGCGTGGGCCGTTGGAGTTGGAAGGAGGTTGTATTCGCGCTTGCCGGTGCGGCGCTCGGAGTCTTTGTATGCACGATGACTCCGACCACGACCCCGGACAGCGCCTGGTTTCTTTTCGTCTGCGGGGCGATTGCAATCTGTACTATGATTCTTCCAGGGATCAGCGGCAGTTTCGTGCTTCTTATACTTTGCAAGTATGATATGGTGATGGAGGCCGTGTCCTCGCTCGACTGGGGTGTGCTCGGAGTGTTCGGAGCGGGCTGCGTGGTCGGCATCCTGCTGTTCGCAAAACTGCTTCACGCGCTTCTTTCGAAGTGGGAGAAAGCCACTATGCTTGTCCTCCTCGGCTTCGTGATGGGTTCTCTTGTGAGGGTATGGCCCTGGGCCGACAAGGCCGCCGGACTGGCCGCGCAGGTGCGCAGGGGCGTCGACCCCTCGGCTCCGCTCGACCTTCAGATACCGGGGGCGGTGCTGTGCTGCATAGCCGGTGCGGCGCTGGTGGCGGTGCTTGAGTTCGCCGGCAAGAAAAAAAAGTAGGGGCGACTTCTACCCGATAGTCCATTCGGCTCCGTCCTTGCCGTCCCTGACCGTTATGCCCAGGGCGGCGAGAGAGTCGCGGATGCGGTCCGAGGTGGCCCAGTCCTTCGCGGCCTTCGCGGCGCTGCGGCTTTCCAGGACCATATTCATAAGTCCGTCGATGATTTTGGCCTGCCCGTCGTCGGAGGCCCCTTCCTCATCCTTCAGCCCCAGTACTCCGAAAACAATGTCTCCGAATATCTGCACCAGAGCGTCGATGTCGGCCTTCGAGAGCTTCAAGGACCCTGACTTGGCGCTGTTCACAAGCCTTACCGCCTCCGAGATTCTCGCAAGGGCGACGGGCGTGTTCATATCGTCGCACAGGGCGTCGTATATGTCATTGAAGATTGACTTGATTTCCTGCAAATCCGCCTTGCATTCGTCGGGAGCAGTCCCGAAGCCGTACTCGCCGTACGGGGTCGAGGGTATGGACGTCCCGGCCATCCTGTAGAGGTCGCGGGCCGCCTGCAGGACCCTCTTTAAGCCTTTCTCCGCCGCCTGGAGAGCCTCGTTGGAGAAGTCGAGGGTCCCGCGGTAGTGGGCCTGTAGTATGAAGAACCTGACGGTCATCGGGCTGTAGGCGGCATCGAGTTTCGGATGGTCGCCGGAGAAGAGCTGCCCGAGGGTTATGAAATTCCCCAGCGACTTGCCCATCTTCTGGCCGTTGATGGTTATCATATTGTTGTGGACCCAGTAGCGGACACCTTGCGTGCCGCGTGACGCCACGTTCTGCGCGATTTCACATTCGTGGTGGGGGAACATCAGGTCCATTCCGCCGCCGTGGATATCGAATTCGCGGCCCAGGTATTTCTCTCCCATCACCGAGCACTCCAGATGCCATCCGGGAAATCCTTCGCCCCAGGGGGAGTTCCACCTCATTATGTGCTGGGGTTCCGCCTTCTTCCACAGGGCGAAGTCATACGGAGCGCGCTTGTCCCCCTGCCCGTCGAGGCTCCTGGTCCCCTCAAGGGTCCCGTCGAGGGTGCGTCCGCTGAGTATTCCGTAATGATGGTCGGAATCGTATTTCGCCACGTCGAAATATATGCTCCCGTTCGATTCGTAGGCATAACCCGCATCGAGGATGCGCCTTACCGCCTCGATTTGCTCGAGTATGTGTCCGCTGGCCCGCGGCTCTATGGAGGGGGGCGCCACGTTCAGAGCCCTCATCGCATCGTGGTAGCGCAGGGTATAATACTGCACCACTTCCATAGGCTCGAGCTGTTCGAGCCTCGCCTTCTTCGCTATCTTGTCCTCGCCCGAGTCGGCGTCGTGCTCCAGATGGCCGACGTCGGTGATGTTGCGCACGTACCTGACCTTGTAGCCGAGGTGGCGCAGGAGCTTGTTCAGCACGTCATAGGTGACTCCGGGCCTGGCGTGGCCGAGGTGGGCGTCTCCATATACCGTGGGCCCGCAGACATACATCCCGACGTGGCCGGGATTGACGGGCTCGAATACTTCCTTTTCGTGCGAAAGGGTGTTGGTAAGTCTGAGAACTCTCATCGAACGTATGTTTGTGGCAACGAAGATACGAATTTTTTGCTATCTTCGCAGCGTGATATTGAGCGGCAAAGAACTTTCGGACAGACTCAAGGCCGGGATGGCCCGTGAGGTTGCGACTTTCCCTTCCAGATACGGCAGGGTCCCGCATCTTGCGGTACTGCTTGTCGGAGACGATCCGGCCAGCGTGACCTATGTGCGCAACAAGGCGCGCGCTTCGGAAAAGATAGGCATAAGGAACACGACCATAACGCTTCCGGCGACAACTTCCGAGGACGAACTTCTCGGACGCATAGCCGCCCTTAACGATGATCCTGACGTGGACGGCATTCTTGTCCAGCTTCCTCTTCCTCCCCACATAGATGAACTCAAGGCGATAAAGGCAATAGCCCGGGAGAAGGACGTGGACGGGTTCCACCCAGAGAACGTGGCGGCCCTCTGGCGGCGCCGCACCGAGCCCGAGGAGAATCCTCAGTACTGCGTTCCCTGTACCCCGAGGGGTATCATCCGTCTGATAAAGGAGGCGGGGGTCCGGATCGAAGGGCGCCGGGCGGTGGTGATAGGCCGAAGCAACATAGTGGGGCTTCCTATCAGCAAGCTTCTCCTGAACGAGAACGCCACGGTCACAATCTGCCATTCGCGCACCGTCGGGCTGGGGGAGATTACACGGGAGGCGGACATACTCGTGGTAGCCATCGGAGACCCGGAGTTCATCAAGGGGGATATGGTCAAGGAGGGGGCGGTTGTCATAGACGTAGGTATCAACCGTCGGCCGGACGGCACTCTTTGCGGGGATGTCGATTTCAAGGAGGTTGCGCCCAGGGCGTCGGTCATCACGCCGGTTCCCGGAGGCGTGGGCCCTATGACGATATGTATGCTGATGGAGAACACTATAGACTGCTTTATCAACCGTGAAAATAGTAAGCTGGAACGTTAACGGACTCAGGGCCGTCGCCGCGAAGGGGTTCGACTCGATTTTCGCCGACCTTGATGCCGACGTTTTCTGTCTTCAGGAGACAAAGCTTCAGGAAGGCCAGATTGACCTGGAGTTCCTGGGCTATGAGTCATACTGGAACTATGCCGACAAAAAGGGTTATTCCGGCACTGCGGTCTATACGAGGATTGCGCCCCTGTCCGTGTCCAGAGGTATCGGTGTGGACGAGTTCGACCACGAGGGGCGGGTTGTCACCCTGGAGTTCGGCGATTTCTTCCTGGTCAACGTATATACGCCCAATTCACGTGACGGCCTGAGCCGTCTGGACTGGAGAATGAAGTGGGAGGACGCTTTCCGGGCTTATCTTGCGGGGTTGAATGCCCGCAAGGGTGTCGTGGTCTGCGGCGATATGAACGTGGCGCATTGCGAGATTGACCTGAAGAATCCCGACACCAACCATTTCAATGCCGGTTTCTCGGATGAGGAGAGGGCGAAGATGGACGAACTGCTCTCTTCGGGCTTCATCGATACCTGGAGGGAGTTCCATCCCGGCGAGGTGAAGTATTCCTGGTGGTCGTACAGGATGGCGGCGCGCGAGCGCAACGTCGGGTGGCGCATCGACTATTTCCTGGCCTCGGAGGCATTGCGGCCGCGCATACGTTCCACGGAGATATACAATGAGATATACGGCTCGGACCATTGTCCGGTAGGCCTGACCATAGAAGAATAGATGCAGATTATGAACTTTGAGCCCAATGATATGGTGCGCTTCCTGGGCAAGCCGTCCGCGAAGTTCACCAGGCGCGACATCGTCCGCTATTGCCGCAAGAACGGCATCAAATTCATCAATTTCCATTATTGCGGCTGGGACGGCAGGTTGAAGACGCTGTCGTTCGTACTCCAGTCCGAAGCTCACCTCGAATCGATTCTGGCTTCCGGCGAGCGCGTTGACGGAAGCAGCCTGTTTCCCTTCATAGAGGCGGGCAGAAGCGACCTTTACGTACTCCCGAAGTTCCGTACCGCCTTCCGCAATCCCTTCGGGGAGGAGCCCGCGGTCGATATGCTTTGTTCGTTCTTCGACCGGGACGGAGGCCTTCTGGCTGAGGCGCCGGAACAGATTCTGCGCAAGGCGCACGAAGAGTTCACGAAGGTGACCGGCCTGAAGATGGAGGCTATGGGCGAGCTTGAGTATTATATCATCGCTCCGGAGGAGGACAATTTCAAGGTCGCCGACCAGAAGGGATATCACGAAAGCGCTCCTTTCAACAAGTTCACCGCCTTCAGGACCGAGGCGATGGCCCTTATCGCCGCTGCCGGCGGCAGAATAAAGTACGGCCATTCGGAGGTGGGGAATTTCACCGCCGACGGGATGATATACGAGCAGAACGAGATAGAGTTCCTCCCTGTTGACATCGAGCAGGCCGCCGACCAGCTGGTGACGGCCAAATGGATTATGCGTCAGCTTGCGAGGCAGTGGGGAGTGGAGTTGACCTTCGCACCCAAGATTACCGTCGGCAAGGCGGGCTCCGGGATGCATATCCACTGCCGGTTCACCCGTGACGGCAGGCCGGTGATGACTTCCGGCGGCGAGCTTACGGAGGAGTGCCGCAGGGCCATAGCCGGGTATATGCTGGCGGGGACGTCCCTGCCCGCTTTCGGCAACCCCCATCCCCTTTCCTTCATGAGGCTTGTCCCCCACCAGGAGGCTCCGACCAGCCTGTGCTGGTCTTTCTCCAACCGCAGCGCCCTTGTCAGGGTCCCGCTCGGATGGACGTCGGCCACGGATATGTCTGCGCTGTGCAACCCGCTGGAGAAGCCGTCGAAGAGGGATTTCTCCTCCAAGCAGACCTTCGAGTGGAGGGCTTCCGACGGATTTGCCGATGCATATATGCTGCTTGCGGCGCTCTGTTGCGCGGCGCGTCACGGTTTCGAAACACCGGATGCCCTCGCCGTCGCCGACAGGACATACGTCGGTCTTGGAGTCAACATCCACGATGCCTCCAACGACTCTCTGCGCGACTCTCTCGAGCAGCTTCCGGCCAACTGCGTGGAAGCCGCCGCCGAGCTGTTGAAGGACAGGGACATATACACGTCCCGAGGGGTGTTCCCCGATGCTGTCGTGGATTGGCTTGCCGGGTATCTTGCCGGCTTCCGCGACGCGGCTCTGCGCGAGGAACTGGAGAAGGATTCCGAACGTCTCCGCAAGTTCGTGGAGGAGTCTATTGACCTCGGCTAGTCTTCGGCATTGAGGTTGTAGCGCTTTATCAGGACCGCCACTTCGGGGTCCAGGTTGCCGCGGTGGATATAGGACCGGTCGGCGGTGCAGGCATTGATATAGCACTGCACCGCCTCCCTGTCCTCGCCCCTCCTCGAGTGGAGGATGGTTTTGAGGTATTCCGTGGCGGGAGTGCTGTCCAGGCTGTCAAGCAGGGCAAGCGCGCTGATGTTGCGTTCGGCCGACAGCAGGGCCACTGCGGTGTTGTAGTCTGAATATCGGCCGAGCAGTTCGATTGCGGATTTGTAATCGTGCCGGCGAATGGCCTCGATTCCCCCGGCATAGACGGGGTCTCCGGGAGGTATGAGCAGGGTATCCACGAGGGAGCCGAGCGAACTGATGTAGAAGGTTACGGGCTGGCCTTCCGGGACATCGCACAATTTCCCGCCCGCATCGTAAATTGAGGAGCGCAGCAGGATGACGGCCTTTTTCTGGTCCCTGCCCACGTCGAGGGGCTGGACATAGTCGTATGAGAAGCCGTTGCCCGGAGTGATGACGGTGTCGAGTCTCACCCCGTCCTTCTCGATGGGGTTGTGGACGTACCGCTGCCACATCTCGAGCCGCGCCGCGTTCTTTTTCCCGATACGCTTCACGATACGGTTTCTGGTATAGTGCGACAGCGCTTCGCTCTCCGATATGCCGAAGGCCGAGGCGAACTGCTCGTCGCTTACAAAGGAGGTGTCATCCCTGAAGCGGAAGACTTCCGGAAGGTTGCGGCGCAGGAAAATCTCAAGCTGCGCCTTGTCCAGAAACCGGCTGCTGTCGCGTTCGATAGAGCGGATGAACCTGTCATACTGTTCATAGCCCCGCAACTGGCTCCTGCGGAATGCGCTGCCGGTGAGCAGCACCCTGTCGAGCAGGGTGGTGTCGCCGGCGGTGAAAAGCAGCGGCTGCAGTCTCAGCTGCCAGCTGTCGTCCAGCAGGGAGTCGCAGACGTCTATGCTGAACTCCAGCTCGACGGTGCCGCGCCTCTCCGCAACGTTGCGGAAACGCGCCGTTACGACGGAGGCGCTGATTCTGTCCGTGGCGACCATCTCTCCTGTACTGTCATCCCGCACGGCCCTCATTATCAAGGTCTCCCTTCCGTCCGGACCCATTACCCTGATGGCGCCCCCGCTGTCGTCCGGGTCGATCGGAAGGATGTCCGGCAACCGCTTTTCGGCGCCGGGCATAACCCGCGCGGACAGGTTTGTCATTTGGATTTCGTTGATTTTGCGCTTCGTGGCGCAGCCGCACAGGGCGATAAGGCACAGGCCGCCGGCGGCATACAGAAAAAGTCTTTTTTCCATAGCGTAAGTCTGGTTTTATGCAAATCTATGATTTTTTGAGTAACTTTACCACATTATGGACAGGAAAATCAACGAGGCCGCCTCCAGGGAAGGGGAGAGCGCCATCATCAGGAAGAACACGGCCAAGACCCCGAAGAAGGAGAAAAGCAGGTTCGACCCGAAGAAAATGATAGTTTATTCAGAAATAATGAAGCCCAAATTTGACGAGTAATCCGAATTTTTCTATATTTGCAAGTGTAGTTGGTAGGGTTCTGTCAGAGACAGGACTCTATTTTAATTGATTGAATTATGGCAGAAGTACATTTGATGAGCCAGGAAGGCTTGGACAAATTGAAGAAGGAACTCTCCGACGCGCTGGCACAGAGGCCGGTCATCGCGGCCGCGATAGCCGAGGCGCGCGAGAAGGGGGATCTCTCCGAAAACGCCGAGTACGAATCGGCCCGCGAGGCACAGGGCCTGCTTGAATTGAAGATTGCGAATCTTCAGAATATGGTTGCGAACGCCAAGGTGGTGGATTCTTCGCAGCTCTCCACCGACAAGGTGCAGATGCTGACCAGGGTCAAGGTCCGCAACGAGAGTGTGGGCCGCGAGATGGAATTCACCATAGTGGGTGAGAGCGAGGCCGATTTCGCCCACGGCAGGCTTGCCGCGACGACCCCCATCGCCAAGGCCCTTCTGGGGCACGGCAAAGGTGAGACGGTGGAGGCCCAGGTGCCCTCGGGAGTTATGAAGTTCACCATTCTCGATATATCGCTATGACGATTTTCACCAGGATTGCGAAGGGGGAGATTCCTTCCTTCAAGTGTGCCGAGGATGACCGCTACTATGCCTTCCTCGATATCAACCCTCTCGCCGAGGGCCATACGCTTGTGATTCCGAAGAACGTCGAGGACGATTATATCTTCAACCTCGACGAGGATACCTACCGCGGCCTGTGGGCTTTCGCCCGCAAGGTGGCGGTGGCGATAGGCCGTGCCGTGCCCTGCAGGAGGGTCGGGGTGGCGGTTCTCGGTATGGAGGTGCCCCATACCCACATTCATCTGGTTCCTCTCCAGAGTGAGGCGGACCTCGATTTCCGCAAGGCCCGCCCTGCGGTGAGCGATGACAGGAAGGCGGAGCTTGCAGCAAAAATTCTTTCAGAATATGAGAAGCTTTAATCATATCGCGGTTGCCGCGGTCTTGTGTTTCGTGGCAGCGGGATGCGGACGCACGTCTGTCTCCGGACGTGTCGAGGGCGCCGACTCACTTGAGGTCAGGAAACTCGCGGTCAATACCTACGAGGTGCTTGACACTGTCAGGACTTCGGCGGGCGGTGATTTCCGCTACAGGGTTGATGTCTCCAAAGGCCAGCCCGAGTTCATATATCTGTTCCACAAGGATGTCAAGGTGGCTTCGCTGCTGCTCGAACGCGGGGAGAAGGCTCTGGTCGAGGCGGACACCCTCGGGAACTATACCGTCAGCGGCTCCGCGGGTTCGGAGACGCTCGCCCTGTTCGAGAGGGGTTTTGCCGCCTTCCTGTCCGATCTTGAGAAAGCGGAGACCCCTCAGGCTTATGCCAGGCGCTATATCGATTATTACAGGGAGGCGCTCAGGTTCGTGATGCAGAACAAGGGTTCGCTCGCGGTCATTCCGGCGCTGTATGCCAGGGCAGGAGAGTTCGCCCCCGTTTTTGCGCAATCGACAGACGCCGTGGTGTTCCGTTCCGTGTGCGACACCCTCAGTACAATCTATCCCGATTCGAGGTACGTGAAGGCGCTGGAGTCCGAGACCGTGCGCCGCGAGAAGGAACTGGAGATTTACGGGCGCTTGAAGGATGCCCGCGAGGTCGGCTTCCCCGATCTTGAGATAAACGACGTGGAGGGACGTTCCCGCAAGCTTTCGGAGGTGGACGCGAAGGTCATAATGGTTCATTTCTGGACTTCGGCCGACGGAGCTCAGGGTATGTTCAATCTCGAAATTCTCAAGCCGGTTTACCGCGACTACCACTCCAGGGGATTCGAGATATATTCGGTTGGAATCGACAACGACAAGGCCCGCTGGGCTTCCTGCGTCAAGGGCCAGAATCTTCCGTGGATAAATGTCTGCGATGGACGCGGTCTGAATTCACAGGCCCTCGCCTACTACAACGTCGGTGCGTTGCCGACATCCGTCCTGATAGTCGACGGCTCCCTGTCCGCTATGTCCATCAAGGGGGAGCAGGGCCTCAGGAAAGAGCTTGACAGACTTCTAAAATAGGGCTTTGCGGCTCGTCGTGGCGACGAATTCCTTCAGGTAGAAAGGTTCGAAGTAGGCAATGTCTTCGAACCTTTTTTCGTCGAACGCCTTCACCGCATCCTGAAGCATGGCGTCTGCGCGCGGGCAGGTCTGGATGAAACGGACGTCGCCTTCAAGCACTCCTCGGCACTTCTCCGCACCGTCCCCGATGACTACGGCGGGGCCTTTCGAGAGTTCGCTGCGGTAGGTCGAACCGTCGACAACGGTCGCCTCCACGGGAGTGAGCCTCCTGCATTCGGAGTCATAAACGGCGGAATACACCTCCATCCGTCTGGCATCCACCATAGGTATGATTGTCCGGCATCCGTCGGGGAGTGCTGCCGCAACCGCCTGCCTGGCCGGCACGTCGAGGGTGCAGACCGCAATCCGGGGAAGCCCCGCTCCGAAGCATAGCCCCTTTGCCGTTGAGGAACCGACCCTCAGGCCCGTGTAGGAGCCGGGACCGCTGCTGATGCATACGGCATCGCAGTCGCCGACCTTGAGGCCGTTGTCTTTGAGCAGGTCGTTGACAAGCGGAACGGTCATCGCGGCGTGCGAACGCGGCGTGGTGCATTCCCTGAAATCCGCAATCCTTCCGTCGCACGCAAGCGCCACCGACAGCAGGGAAGTGGACGTCTCAAGCAGTATCAGTTTTGGCATATCAGGTTCTTAAGAAACGGGAACACCTTGTCGGACAGTTCCTTGAAGAATCCGTACAGCTTCGACGACTCGAATACTTCGCCGCGGGTGATGTCGAAGCGCAGGCAAATCCACTCCACGAAGCAGATGAGCATCATAATCAGCGCCGCCGCGAGCACTGCTCCCAGCACGGTTCCGAGAAGTCTGTTGAACCAGTTGATGTCGAGAGCGTCCATAAGTCTCGTGAGCAGGCTGCCGACAATCTTGAGCAGCAGGGCCACAACCACGAAGATTATGAAGAAGCAAAGCCCTTTCAGGAGGCCGGGGCCGATGCCCGTAACGTACGGGGCCAGCCAGTTGCTGACCGTGGAGGCCAGGCTGTAAGCCAGCCAGGCGCCGAGTATTACGGCAAGGACCGAGACAACCTGTTTGAAAAAGCCCTGGATCCACCCTTTTATGAGGAAGGGGACGAACAGGACGAGCACCAGAATATCTATGGCATTCATAACTTGCTAAACAAAGTGGAAATTAGTAAATTTGCCCGCTTGTACACTGTTGCCGCAAAATTAGCAAATTTTATGACATTCAAAGAATACAAAGAACTCGATTTGGTGGGGTGCGGGGAGGATATCCTCCGTAGCTGGAAGAAAACCGATGCTTTCAGGCGCAGCCTGGAGCTTCGCGAGGGGGCTCCCGAATTCATATTCTTTGAAGGGCCTCCAAGCGCGAACGGTATGCCGGGTATCCATCACGTTATGGCGCGTTCCATAAAGGATGCCGTCTGCCGCTACAAGACTATGACGGGATTCAAGGTCCGCCGTCGTGCGGGCTGGGACACCCACGGTCTTCCGGTGGAGCTTGGCGTGGAGAAGAAGCTCGGAATCACCAAGGAGGACATAGGCTCGAAAATCAGCGTGGCCGACTACAACCGTACCTGCCGCGAGGAGGTTATGAAATATACGGCGGAGTGGAGGACCCTGACCGAGCGTATCGGCTACTGGGTCGATATGGATGACCCCTACGTCACGTATGACAACCGTTATATCGAGACCCTGTGGTATCTGTTGAAGGATATCTACAAGAAGGGGTATCTGTACAAGGGAAAGTCCATCCAGCCGTATTCGCCCGCCGCCGGCACGGGCCTGAGTTCCCACGAACTCAATCAGCCCGGATGCTACCGTGACGTCAAGGATACGACCTGCTGCGCGCAGTTCGAGGTGGTGGGGGAGGACAACCTGTATTTCCTGGCCTGGACCACCACCCCCTGGACTCTTCCGTCCAACACGGCCCTGTGCGTGGGTCCCAACATAGATTACGTCAAGGTGCGCAGCGCGAACCCCTATACCGGCAGGGAGGCGACCTATATTCTGGCGGAGGCGCTGGTCGGCTCCTGGTTCTCCGACAAAGTGCCCTACGAGGTGCTTCCGGGGCGTTTCAAGGGTCGCGAACTGGAGGGAATGCGGTATCGTCAGCTCATCCCCTGGTTCCGCCCGGATGACGGTGCGTTCAAGGTTATCCTCGGCGACTATGTCACGACGGAGGACGGAACGGGCGTGGTGCATATTGCCCCCACTTTCGGAGCGGACGATGCAAAGGTGGCGAAGGCTGCCGGCGTGCCGGGGCTGTATGTCCGCGATTCGCGCGGAGACCTTCAGGCGCAGGTTGACCCCCGGGGCCGGTTCTACCGCATATCCGATCTTGACGCGGCTTATGTCGCGGAGCGGGTGAGCCCGGAGTATGAGCAGTGGCAGGGCCGCTATGTGAAGAATGCGTATGACGACAGCCTGCCTGCCGATGCACCCACCCTGGATGTGGACATCTGCGTGATGCTCAAGGCAGCCGGCAAGGCCTTCAGGATAGAGAAGCACACCCATACATACCCTCATTGCTGGCGTACGGACAAGCCCGTGCTCTATTATCCCCTCAACTCGTGGTTCATCAGGGCCACTTCGGTCAGGGACAAGATGATGGAACTCAATTCCTCGATTGTCTGGAAGCCTGAATCCACCGGTACGGGACGCTTCGGCCAGTGGCTTGAGAACATCCAGGACTGGAATCTTTCCAGAAGCCGCTACTGGGGGACGCCGCTTCCGATATGGCGTACCGAAGACGGTCGCGAGGAAGTGTGCATAGGCAGCGTCAGGGAACTTTACGATGCGCTCGAGGGTTCGGTGAAAGCCGGCTTGATGGCGTCCAATCCACTGAAAGACAAGGGCTTCGATCCGGGCGACATGTCCGTGGAGAATTATTCGAAGATAGACCTCCACAGGCCCTGCGTGGACGATATGATACTTGTGTCTTCCGACGGCAGGCCTATGAGGAGGGAGGCGGACCTGATAGACGTGTGGTTCGACTCCGGTGCGATGCCCTATGCCCAGACCGGACTGAGAGGCAAGGATACGCCCGATTTCGGAGCGACTGCCGATTTCATAGCCGAAGGCGTCGACCAGACGCGCGGATGGTTCTATACTCTGCACGCGATTCATACGATGGTGAGCGGTACTCCCGCCTTCAGGCGTGTGATATCCAACGGTCTGGTACTGGACAGGAATGGTGAGAAGATGAGCAAGCGTCTGGGCAATGCGGTTGATCCGTTCAAGGCTCTGGATACCTACGGCGCCGATTCTCTCCGCTGGTATATGCTTACCAACGCCCAGCCTTGGGACAATCTCAAGTTCGACGGGGACGGCGTGGACGAGACGAGGAGAAAGTTCTTCGGTACGCTTTACAACACATATTCCTTCTTCGCCCTCTATGCCAACGTGGACGGTTTCGACCCTTCCGCGCAGGAAGTGAAGGTGGCGGAGAGGCCGGAGATTGACCGCTGGATAATATCCGTGAAGGAGAGCCTCGTTGAGGCGGTGCGCAACGCCTATGAGGATTATGACGTGACACTTGCCGGACGGCTGATCCAGGAGTTTGTGTGCGACCACGTGTCCAACTGGTACGTGCGTCTCGGCAGGAAGCGTTTCTGGGGCGGCGGTCTTTCGAAGGACAAGTTGTCGGCTTATCAGACGCTCTGGGACGTGCTCCGCACCGTAGCCCTGCTTTCCGCACCTCTCGCCCCCTTCTTCTCCGACAGGCTCTGGAGAGACCTCACCGGGAGAGCCGATGACGGGTCCTCCGTTCATTTCGAATCTATGCCGGTAGCGGACAAGAGCCTGATAGATAGGGATTTGGAAGAGAAGATGGCGCTGGCGCAGAAGGCTTGTTCGATGGTGCTTGCGCTTCGCCGCAAAGTCAACATCAAGGTGCGTCAGCCGCTCTCGAAACTGGTTATCCCGGTACTCGGCGACGACGTAAAGGAGAAGTTGGAGGCGGTGAAGAATATCATCCTTTCGGAGGTCAATGTCAAGGAGGCCGAGTTCATATTCGATACGAAGGGATTGATAACCAAGAAGATAAAGCCCAATTTCAGGACTCTGGGCAAGAAATACGGGACGGCGATGAAGTCGATAGCGGCAGCCTTCGCCGCCCTGGGTCAGGACGAGATTGCCGCCATCGAATCGGCCGGCACATATACCCTGGACGCCGGAGGAATCAAGGTCGGGCTCGAAAGGGAGGACTATGAGATAAGTTCGGAGGATATGCCGGGCTGGCTTGTCGCTTCGGAAGGCCGGATGACGATAGCTCTCGACATCGAGGTGACTGACGAGTTGCGCGGAGAGGGACTTGCCAGGGAGCTGGTCAACCGTATCCAGAATGTCCGCAAGGACTCCGGTCTGGAGGTTACGGACCGTATCGAGGCCGGGATTTACGTGTCCGCCGGCGTATTGGATGAGGTGCGGGGGGCTGTCGGGGCACACAGGGACTATCTGTGTTCGCAGACCCTGTCGCTCGCGATGGAGGTCTGCCCGCTGGAGGCCGCTCCCGCCGGGGCTTCGGACGTGGAATGGGACGACGGACAGATGAAAATAAAAGTAATTCGCAAACAATAAACGATTGTTATGGCAACGGAAAAAACACGTTATTCCGATGAGGAACTTGCGGAGTTCAAGGTTATCATCGAGGATATGCTGAAGAAAGCCAGGGAGGAATACGAGACTCTCAGGACTGTCGTGATGCACGGCGGCGGCAATGATATCGAGGATACGTCCCCGACATTCCGCACCGTTGAGGATGACGGTGCGACCCAGCGGTCCAAGGAGGAGGCTTCCGCGTTGGCGCAGCGGCAGTACAAGTTTATCCAGAACCTCGAACAGGCGCTCGTCCGCATCGAGAACAAGACATACGGCATATGCCGTGTGACCGGCAAACTCATCCCCAAGGAGCGTCTTCGCCTTGTGCCTCACGCCACACTGACGGTGGAGGCCAAGGAGATGCTTGCCAAGCAGGGAAAGAATTAGCGGAATGGAGAATTCTGTCAAGGGCTGGAAGCTTCTGGTTCTCGGCATTGTGCTGGTGGCGGTCGATCAGGTCATCAAGGTCCTGGTCAAGACCGGTATGGGGCTGGGCGAGCAGATATATGTGCTTGGCGACTGGTTCCGCCTGTGCTTTGTCGAGAACGAGGGTATGGCTTTCGGCCTGAAATGGGGTGGCGGCGCCGGCAAGTTCCTTCTCTCGCTTTTCAGGATTTTGCTTTTCGGCGGCCTTGTATGGTGGATACGGTCTCTTGTCCGCAAGGGGGCGCCGACCGGTGTCCTTGCAGGTCTTACGCTGATTACCGCCGGTGCGTTCGGCAACATAATAGATTCGCTTCTCTACGGCGTTATCTGGGACTATGCTCCGGTGATGTTCGGCAAGGTTGTGGATATGTTCTATTTCCCCTTGATTCACAATGCGGCGGGGGAGGTGGTCTTCTTCCAGCCGGTATTCAATTTCGCCGACAGTTGTGTGACCGTAGGGGCTTTCTATCTTATTCTTTTCCACTGGCGCTTCTTTGCCGCCGACTCCCCGTCGAAGGATGCTTAGGGAAGAGACGGTATTCGGGCCGATTCGTTCGCGCCGCCTGGGAGTGTCGCTGGGCATAAATCTTCTTCCGTCCGACGGCAAGGTCTGCAACTTCGATTGCATCTACTGCGAGTGCGGGTGGAACCGCGACGGAGCGGGCGGAGGGCCGTTGCCGACGGCGGCCGAGGTGCGGACGGCGCTCAAGTCGAAGCTCGAGTCTCTCGGCGACGGGTGCGCGGAGGTGGATTCCATAACTTTCAGCGGTGACGGGGAACCCACTCTCAACCCGGATTTTCCGCAGATAATCGACGATACGCTTGCGTTGAGGGACGAGTTCTGCCCCGGCGCCTCGGTGTCGGTCCTTTCCAATGCAACGAGGGTTGACAGGCCGGAGATATTCCGGGCTCTTCGCAAAGTGGACAACCCCATTATGAAGATAGACGCGCCAACGACGGCGTTTGCCGCGCGCATCAACCGGCCCGCGCCCGGGTATGACGTCAGCCGCGTCGTGAAGTCGCTTGAAAAGTTCGGAGGCGACTTCGTTCTCCAGACAATGTTCCTGCGTTCGGAGCAGTTCGACTCATCGGCGCCGGAAGTCATACGGGGGTGGATGGAGATAGTCAGAACACTGAAGCCCAGGAAGATAATGGTCTATACGGTAGATCGTCCGACCCCTGCATCCGGCATCTCGAAATTGAGCGTCGGGGAAATGGAGAGCCTTGTGAAGCCGCTTGTCGGCGAGG
>JAKSJZ010000029.1 GCA_024401995.1 Bacteroidales bacterium | reverse complement strand
GCTATCGTTAATTACAAGATCCAGATATCTTTTAACATTGGATCTGAAGTTTGTTACTGTCGTTGTTGTCATATCAAAATTCTTATGGCCACAAATATGTGTACATTATTCCGTACATGCAAGCATTTAGGATAAATTATTGTCTTATCCTGAAAAAAGTTGACTCACAAGGTTTGCACCTTGTCCAGGAAACGGTAGCCCGCCGCCTCGCAGAGGTGCTCCGGACGGATGGCTTCCGCCCCTTCCAGGTCGGCGATTGTCCTTGCCACCCGGATAATCCGGTGGTATGCCCTTACCGACAGACCCATCCCGTTTATCAGTCGTTCCATCATCTCCATACAGGAGTTGTCCAGGGGGCAGAAAGTGTCCAGATCCCTTGCGCTCATCTCGGCGTTCACGAAGATGTCTCCCTCTCCGAACCGCTTCTTCTGCCTTTCGCGGGCGGCAAGCACGCGTCGGGCCACTTCCGCGCTGCTCTCCCCCTTGCGGTTCTGCATAATCACCGCCGTGTCGACGGTCTTGAGCCAGACCTGTATGTCTATCCTGTCCATTATGGGGCCGGAGAGCCGCGACAGGTAGTTGGCCCGCTGTACCGGAGTGCAGCGGCACCGTTCCCCTTCTCCGAAGTATCCGCAGGGGCAGGGGTTGGAGGCGGCGACCAGCATGAAGGAGGCAGGGTATTCGACCTTGCACTTCAGCCGGGAAATCACAACCTTCCTGTCCTCCATCGGGCCGCGGAGGGCTTCGATCACCGACTTGGGCATCTGCCCGAACTCGTCCAGGAACAGCACGCCGCCCTGCGCCAGGGTTATCTCGCCCGGGTAAACGCCCTCCGCGCCCCCGCCCCCGATAATGGCCGGTATCGAGGCGCTGCAGTGCGGGGACCGGAACGGCCGGCGGCGCAGCAGCCCGAACCCCGGGTTGGCCTTGCCCGCAACCGAATAGATTTTGCTTGTCGTCAGCGCCTCCTCCGGGGACATCGGCGGCAGGATTCCCGGCAAGGCTTTCGCCAGCGAACTTTTTCCGGAGCCCGGCGCACCGAGCATCATTATGTTATGCCCTCCGGCGGCGGCAATCTCCATCCCCCTTTTCGCCTGCTCCTGCCCGAGGATGTCGGCGAAGTCGGGGATGTCGCGGTCCGGCGTATCCGGACCCTGTCCTCTCTCCGCGCAGCGGTTCCATATCAGCAGGTCTTCGCAGTCCTCGCGCCCGGAAAGTATCCGCAGAACTTCCGGAAGCGACTTCACCCCATATACGGGGAGGCCCCGGATTTCTGCCGCCTCAAGCGCGGAATCGTAGGGGAGAATTGCACCCCTGAACCCCTCGGCCCTGGCCATCTCCGCAATCGGGAGGCCGCCGGGGATGTAACGGACCTCGGCGTTCAGCCCCAGCTCACCCATAATCACGTACCTGTCCGCCCCGTCGAACTCCATCTGGCCCGAGGCGGCGATGATTCCGACGGCAATGGGAAGATCATAGCCGCTTCCGCTCTTGCGAAGATCCGCAGGTGCGAGGTTGATAACGATTTTGCGACCCGGAATATGGAAGGAAAGGGACCCGAGGGCCGTGGTGGTGCGAAGCAGGCTTTCCTTTACGGCGACGTCCGCAAGCCCCACAAGATGGATTCCTATTCCCGAGGTGATGTCCGTCTCGACGGTCACCTTCACGGCGTCGATGCCGACGCATTTTGCTCCTGTTATGTCTGTAAGCATATTATTGAATAATTGAGTACCTTTGCGGCACGATGAAACATCAGATTGCAGTCAGGGACCTGTCCTCGATAGACGCTGCGGCGGAGGAATTCCTCCGTCTCACCGCCGGGGAGAAGCTTTTTGCTTTCCACGCCCCTATGGGGGCAGGCAAGACCACGTTCATATCGGCCCTGTGCCGCGCTCTCGGCGTTCGTGAGGACGCCGTCGGGTCCCCTACCTTCTCGATAGTGAACGAGTACCTCGCCGGAGACGGTTCAAGGCTTTTCCACTTTGATTTTTACCGTATCAACAAGCTTTCGGAGGTGCTGGACATAGGTTTTTACGACTATATCGACAGCGGGGCCGTCTGCTTTATGGAATGGCCCGGGAACATCGGCGAGCTTCTTCCGGAAGAAGCGCTCGACGTGTTCATCGAAGTTCTTGACGACGGGTCCAGAATCATAAGCTGGGACAGGTGACGACCTCCAGGCGCGTGATGGCGCCTCTCGTGGCGACGTTTTGCCGGGAGCCCGCACAGAAGACGTAGGGGCTGATGTTCGAGTCACGCGGGGTGACGGCTATGTAAATCTTGTCCCCGACCAGCGAGGCGCAGTCCCTCCCGAAGAAGTGGCAGTCCGCGTCAAGCAGCTTTTCTACCCCGTTGACCGTATAGCTTATATGATTGTTGTTGTAGAAGTCCACGACGACAAAACCCGACGGGCCGTCATATACGTATTCCTGTTCCATAATCTTGTCCAGAAGCGTCCGGCCTCCCTCCCATATCAGGAATTTGTCGGTCGGGAAAAGAATCGACTTGGTGCGGGCCCTGCAGACAACGGCGAGCCTGCCCGCCGCATTGCAGAAGTAGCATTCGCTGATTTTGTATTTCGGAAACAGCTGTACCTCCAGGTTGCCGCTGTCCATATAATATTTGCCGCTGCGGCAGACAATCCTGTTCACGATGCCGTCCACCTTGCGGATGTCGCATATCGTCTCCGAGCTTCCGGTGCCGACTATGACGGATGTGTCCCTGCAGAACAGCCAGTCCGTGGGCTGGCCGGAGACCGTCGTCCTGTAGGAGAAGCACAGGTCTCCGCTGTCCGTGTACAGGTCCGAGGTCGGGACGCCCGTCTCCGAGGAGTAGATGACTTTCCCGTTGCGGCGCAGCGAGAGACCTTCCCTTCCTCTGGTGGCGCCGAGGGTGACCAGATCCTTGCCCTGCAGCAGTATTGTACGGAGTTTCTCTTCGCCGTCATAGGCGAACAGCAAGTTCCCGTCCTTCTTTATGACCGTGCGTCCTCCCGCCGAGTATTCGGTATAAAGGTGGCCGTTGATTATGTGATGGCGGTCGAAATCGGCGCTGACCTCGTTCTCCGCGGAGACGTCCACCGACAGCAGGGGCCTGAAATCGCGGTAGAGGACCAGCGTCGGGCGGACATAGGAGGCCGCGGAATCGAGATGCCAGTCATAATCGTCCGGATACTCCATAACCGTGAAGTAAAGGACGGTGTCATCGGGATTCAACAATTCGGAATCGTCCCTCTCGGGGACGTCGGCAGCCGGCTCCAGAGATACGCAGGCTGACAAAAGAAGGGCATAAAGCCCGAGTTTGACAAAATTTTTCATAGTTCGACTAAGTTTGGTAATGCAAAGATATGAAAAAAATAACCGAATTGTGTTAAATTTGCGGAGTATGAAAAGGCTTGTCGTGATGATGACCGCTCTGCTGCTCTGTATGGCGGCTGCCGCTTCGACTCCGCGCCAGAAGAAGGAGGTCGAGAATTTCGTCATCGACATCGCCTCCGCCTGGGAGGCGGGGGATACGGCGGGGGTCGAGAATATGGCCGCGAAAATGCTGGAGATAGACCCCGACAATGACGCCGTTTACTATTACAGGGGCCTTTGTGCTTCGGCGCGCGGGGATCTCAAGGCGGCGGAGCACAATTTCTTCTGCGCCATAGAGCGCGATACCTCGAACGTGGAGTACATCGACGCCCTGGCGGGTATGTATGCCGGCTTCGGCCGCACGTCCCACGCGGCGTCCATCTACCGCGCGCAGGAAAAGCGCCGCCCCGGCTGTTACCGCAATCCGTACATCCTTTCGCTGATAGCCGACGAGGAGCTCCGGGCCGGCAATGACAGTTCCGCCGTTTCCCATTATGACGCCGCGCTGTCGCTCGATCCGGATTTCGCGCTCGCCCTGCTCGGCAAGGCGGAAATGTACAGGATGAAAGCCAATATGCCGGCATTTCTGACGGAACTGCTCAGGTTTGCGTCCAATCCCGTGGTGGAAGCCGGGCCCAAGACCTCTTATCTCAAGGAGGTCTTTTCGCGGGTTGACGGGCGTATCTATATGAGTTGGCACTCCCAGCTCGATGCCGTCGTGGAGGGCTGTCTGAGTGCCCATCCCGCTGACTCCGGCGCGTGGAATTTCGCCGCGCAGTGGTATTACTCCACTGACAGGAAGCCCCGCGGCGTGGAACTTTTCGAAAAGGTTTGCGGGGCGTATCCGTCCGACCCCCTGGCCCATCTGACGATGATGCAGGTCTATGCCCTTGACAAGTCGTATGACAGGGCTCTGTCCGAAGGGGACAGGGTGCTGGCGCTCACGGCCGACCCGGGCGTATGCCTTGATGTCCATTCCCTTTCGGGAGACATATTGCAGGAGGACGGGCTTTGGTCCAAGGCCGCCGCCAGATACCGCAAGGCGCTAAAGATAAGGCCGGACTACGTGCCGGTCCTGAACAACTACGCCTATCTTCTCTGCCAGCAGGGCAGGAGCCTTGGAAGGGCCTTGAAGATGAGTGCGGTTGTTGTGGAGAAGGAGCCCGACAATGCCACCTACCTTGACACATACGGGTGGATTCTGCATCTGATGGGCCGTTCTGAAGAGGCGAGGGGAGTGTTCAAGCACGCTGTGGCCTGCGGGGGAAGGGAGAATGCGGTAGTGCTGACGCATTATGCGGAGGTGCTTTCCGCGCTTGGGGATACGGCGCTTTCCGAGTATTATTCCGGCCTGGCGAAGAGCCGGCCCGCAGAAGAGAGGTGATGAAAAGGTTTCTGGCATTGGTGATTTTTGTATCGGTCTTCGCGACGACCGGCCTGCAGGCCCAGAATTCGAAGGACGGGGAGAGGGCCAGGCTTGAGAAGGAGATAGAGATTCTGGATGCCCAACTCAAACGTACCAATCTGCAACGAAGCGATGCATTGAGTTCGCTCGGCATAATCAGGAAGAAGGTTGCGAACCGGCAGGCGCTGGTGCGCCGCAGTGACGATGAGATTTCTGCGCTGGACATCAGGATAGGGACCGCACAGAAAGAAATAAACGCCCTGCAGCAGCGCCTTGACACCATGACCGTTTATTACAGGCGCCTGGTCCGCAACGCCTACAAGAACCGCGATGCCAGGGTGTGGTATATGTATCTGCTGTCAAGCGGGAGCGTGGCGCAGGCCGGGAGGCGGTACGGTTACCTGAAGACACTGTCCTCGAAGATGAACGTGCAGGCGCGCAAGATAAAGTCCACCCAGCAGAAGATCAAGGTCAGACAGGACGAGTTGAAGTCCCTTCGGAAAGCCGCCGAGAAGCTTCGGGACAAGCGGGCGCTGGAGCTGGCCTCGTTGCGTAAGGACGAAAAGACCTCGTCGGGGCTTGTGTCCAGACTCAACAGGGAGAGAACAAAGTACCAGAAGCAGTTGAATGAGAAGCGGCGTCAGGTCGAAGCCTTGAAGATGGAGGTCCGGAAGGCTCTTTCCGTCAAGTCTTCCAAACCGGTTGACGTCAAGTTGGCCGCCGAGTTCGAGAACAACCGCGGCAAGTTGCCCTGGCCGGTGACCGGAGTGGTGGTGGAAGGATTCGGACAGCACTACCATCCCGTTTACAAGTCGGTGAAGCTGCCTTTTAATAATGGTGTTACAATGGCCGTCCAGCCTGGCACGAAAGCGCATGCCGTGTTCAACGGAGTGGTAAAGCAGATAATAGTGATGCCGGGATACAGCCAGTGCGTGCTTGTCCAGCACGGAAGTTATTTCACCTTCTACTGCAAGTTGCGCAGCGTGAGCGTCAAGACCGGCACGAAGGTGACGACCGGTCAGGTCCTGGGCGAAGTCGATACCATCAACGGCGAGACCCTGTTCCATTTCCAGCTCTGGAAGGACAAGAATCCGCAGAATCCGGAATTGTGGCTCAGGTAGTCCGGAAGTTGTTTTTTACCGCAAAGGAAGTTATCTTTGTCTCCGTTCGGGGTGTGGCGCAGTTGGCTAGCGCACCTGCTTTGGGAGCAGGGGGTCCCGCGTTCGAGTCGCGGTACCCCGACTTTGGCCGCCGGGAGTCTTTCGGCCCCTTGCCTTCAGGCCGGCGGGCCCGAGTTGCATAGACCTTGATATATGAAAACAGCGAAGTTTGTTACCGCGGACGAGGCCGTGAGCCATATCAAATCCGGAAGCCGCATTCATCTGAGCAGCGTGGCGAGCGTTCCGCACTGCCTTGTCCGGGCGCTTTGCCGCAGGGCGGATGCCGGGGACGTGAAGGATCTCCATTTCCACCATTTTCATACCGAAGGTCCCGCTCCTTACAGCGAACAGCGTTATGAGGGCATATTCTTCGATCAGGGTTTCTTCATAGGGCCCAATGTCAGGGCGAACGTCAACGCCGGGTATGCCGACTACCTGCCGGTTCACCTGTTCGAATCCGCAAAACTTTACCGTGACGGTCATATAAAGCTGGATGCGGCGCTGGTAAACGTGTCCCTGCCCGACGAGAACGGAATGGTGTCCCTCGGCACTTCGGTCGATTGTTCCCCCGCTGCGATAGAGACCGCGGCGCTGGTCGTGGGCGTGGTCAATCCTAACGTGCCCTTCGCATACGGTGACCTTGTCCCGCTGTCCTCCTTCGATTATCTTGTGCGTGACGATGAGCCGCTGGTGACGGCCGAGTATGCCAACCCCACTTCCGAGGAACTCCTGATAGGCCGCAACTGCGCGGCGCTCGTCGAGGACGGGGATTGCATCCAGATGGGTATCGGAGCGCTTCCCAACGCGCTTGCGGGCGAACTCGGCGGGCACAGGAACCTTGGCCTTCATACGGAAATGTTTTCCGACGGGATGCTGGCCCTCATCAAGTCCGGCGTCATCAACGGAGCCTGCAAGAAGATAGATACGGGCAAGGTGGTGGCTTCTTTCCTACTGGGGTCCAGGGATGTATATTCGTTCATAGACCGCAACGGAGCGGTGGCGATGAGGGAGATATCCTATGTCAACAATCCGCAGGTCATTGCCCGCAACCCCAATATGAAGGCCATCAATTCCGCCACGGAAGTCGATTTGACGGGACAGATAAGCGCCGACAGTATAGGAATGCGCATTTTCAGCGGTACCGGGGGCCAGCTTGACTTCGTGAAGGGGGCGTCGATGAGCGAAGGAGGCAAGTCGATAACCGCATTTTCGTCCCGCACGAAGAAGGGCGTGGGAAAGATTGTCCCCGCGCTCAATGCCGGCGCCGGCATAGTGACGCCCCGCGCCGATGCACATTGGATTGTGACCGAATACGGGGCTGTTGACCTGTACGGCAGGTCGCTTCAGGAAAGGGCCAGGCTTCTCATATCGGTTGCCCACCCGGATGACCGTGAGTCGCTTGAGAAGGCGGCCTTCGAACGGTTCGGGCCGCACTTCCTGAGAGTTTTCTAAAGGTTCGGATTTACTTTCTTCCAGTCCGCGACTGCGGGGATTATCCCGAGAGAGACAATCTCGTCGCGCATCCTGCATAGATGTTCATAGGAGTCTTGGAGATCCTTCATCTCCGCGGCTGTGCCCTTGGGCGCCGTGAAGTGGACTCCGGTGGAGTCTATGACGGTGGGCATAGCCATCATCACGTTCTTGTAACCGCACTTGTCGCAATTGACATAGCATCCTGCAGGCAAGGTGAACTTCTCCCCTCCCATAGCGGCGGCGATCATCCTTATGGCTATGTATGCGGGGCTTTGGAACGAACTGCGACCGCGGAGTTTTATGATGTTGGCGCCGCCCTGAACCGTGTTTTCCTTTATCTCTTCCCATTTTTCGGGGGCCAAACCGAACCCGGACAGCGGCTTGCCGTCGATTTTGGCTTCGGAGGCGAACACCGCCATATGCTCCCCGTGACCGCCGTAGGTGCAGGCCTCGCTGACTTTGCCCTGAGGTACTCCCAGCACGCGGGCTATCTCGCTCTGCAGCCTGGTGGAATCGAGGGCCGCGAGCGACGTGAACTGCTCGGGCCTGAGCCCGGAATGGATGAGGGCCGTGAGGGCGGTGATATCGGCGGGGTTGAAGATGACCACGACGTGCCTGACGTCGGGGCAGTATTTCCTGATGAGGTCGCCGAATTCGGCCGCTATCTTGCAGTTGTCTTTCAACAGGTCCTCGCGGGTCATTCCGTCCTTGCGGGGGGCGCCGCCCGACGATACTATGTATTTGGCGCCGCTGAAAGCGGTTTCGGGGTCGGTGGTCCAGGAGACATCGGCGCCGTCGAAGGCGCAGTGGCGGATTTCCTCCGCCACGCCGTGTACTCCCGGCTCGAAGATGTCGTAAAGGCAGACGTTCGGAGTGAGGCCGAGCATCAGGGCGGTCTGGGCCATATTGGAGCCGATCATGCCTCCGGCGCCGACTATTGTTAGTTTTTCCCGGGTCAAATAGTTCATAATGAGGCGGATAGTTTCTGCAGGGTGCAAATATATCAAAAATTCACTATATTTGTGGCGATTTATGGCACTTTATCAAACCAAGGATCTCGACGACGGCTCAAGGTTAGCCATCTGGCAGATCACCGAGAGTGAGGCCGAACTCAAGGCCTTGTGTTCTGTCCCTTCAGACGAGCTGGAGGAAATTTCATACATCAAGAGCGAGTCGCTGCGCAAGCAGAAGCTTGCGGTGAGGGCGCTCCTGGACACGATGTTCGAGGAGAAGGTGTATCTTTCCCACCACGACAACGGCAAGCCTTACATAGAGAACAATGCCACCAACATCAGCATCACCCATACCGACAGGTATGTGGCGGTGATATTGAACGACAATGACGAGGTCGGCATCGACTGCGAGTCCCTTTCGAGGGATTTTTCCGTCGTGGAGAAGAAGGCGCTTTCGGAGGAGGAGATAGAGGACCTCGACGATGAGAAGCGCAACGAGCAGCTTGCCATCTACTGGTGTGCGAAGGAGGCCATCTTCAAGGTGATGTCACAGCACAACGTCGATTTTGCCGAGCAGATAGAGATTGACGAGTTCAGGGTGCGCGGCGAAGGCGAGCTGGATGCCACTTTCACCGGCAAGGACGACTTCGAGAGGGAGCTTGAACTCAATTATATCACGTTCGACGGTCACGTTCTCGTATGGTGTGTTGACAAGTGACGGAGAAATACACAATTTAGAATAATTCAAAACGGAGTTCGTCCGCAAAAGCCTGTTATCCAACAAAATAACAGGCTTATTTCTTAAGTGTTAATAACTTTTGTCGGGAAATGGGATACAACCAATGGGGCAATCCTATATCTTTGCATTCACCACTATTTTTCACGACTTATGATAAAACGCGTAGTAAAGAGAGACGGACGCACCGTAGAATTCAACAATCAGAAGATTGTGGCCGCTATCCTCAAGGCGATGAACGTTACAGAAGCCGGAGAGGACATCATACTTGCGGCCCAGATAGCAGATCAGATTTCAAAGCGCGAACACTCTGAGATGGGAGTGGAGGAGATTCAGGACTGTGTCGAGATGGCTTTGATGGAGAGCCCGCGCAAGGAGGTGGCGAAGGCCTACATCGCCTACCGCAACCAGCGCAACCTGGCGCGCAAGGCGAAGACCCGCGAGATTTTCCAGGAGATCATAGACGCCCAGGCGAATGATATCACCAGGGAGAATGCGAATATGAACGCCGACACGCCTGCCGGTATGATGATGAAGTTCGCATCGGAGTCCACCAAGACTTACGTCGACGAGTGCCTTCTCTCGGAAGACGTCCGCGATGCCGTTCAGAACGGTTACATCCATATCCACGACAAGGATTATTATCCCACCAAGTCCCTTACCTGTATCCAGCATCCCCTCGACAAGATTCTGGAGCATGGCCTGAAAGCCGGGCACGGCGAGTCGCGTCCCGCGAAGAGGATAGAGACGGCGGCGGTTCTTGCCTGCATTTCGATGGAGACCGTCCAGAACGAGATGCACGGAGGCCAGGCCATTCCGGCTTTCGACTTCTATCTCGCCCCTTATGTACGCAAGACGTTCCAGGAGGAGATGAAGAAACTCGAGTCCTATGACAATGCGGACTATTCCCATCTGTATGACGTGAAGATTACGGATTACCTGCGTCGCGACCTCACGGGGCTGAAGGGTGATGAAAGGGCTGTCCAGCAGGCCGTCAATATGACCGTGGGCCGTGTCCATCAGAGTATGGAGGCGTTTGTCCACAATATGAACACCATCCATTCCCGCGGAGGCAACCAGGTTGTGTTCTCCTCGATCAATTACGGTACGGACACGTCCGCAGAGGGCCGTTGCATCATAAGGGAGATATTGAACACGACCTATGAGGGTGTCGGCGACGGCAGCACGGCCATCTTCCCCATCCAGATATGGAAGAAGAAGAGAGGGGTGAGCTATCTTCCCAAGGACCCCAACTATGATCTTTACAAGTTCGCCTGCAAGGTTTCGGGGCGTCGTTTCTTCCCGAACATCCTGAATCTCGACGCCTCCTTCAACCAGGATGATGCCTGGAAGCCGGATGATCCCAGGCGTTTCGAGCACGAGGTGGCGACTATGGGCTGCCGCACCAGGGTTTACGGCAACAAGTTCGGTCCGAAGACCTCGATAGGGAGGGGCAACCTCAGCTTTACGACCATCAATATAGTGCGCCTCGCCATCGAGTGCATGAGCATCAAGAACAAGGACGAGAGGATAGCCGCCTTCATGGAGAAGCTCGACTGGGCTCTCGACATATCGGCCAAGCAGCTCAACGAGCGTTTCGAGTTCCAGAAGACGGCCCTGAAGAAGCAGTTCCCCCTGCTGATGAACGGCCTGTGGCTCGGCTCCGATGACCTCGAGCCCTGCGACACTGTGGAGAAGGTGCTCAACCAGGGTACTCTCTCGATAGGGTTCATAGGCCTTGCCGAGTGCCTTATCGCACTTATCGGCAAACACCACGGCGAGAGCGAGGAGGCGCAGGAGCTCGGGCTTCGCATCATCTCCCATATGGCGGAGAAAATCAACGGCTTTGCCGAGACTTTCCAGCACAACTTCACCTTCCTCGGCACTCCTGCGGAGGGCCTTGCCGGCAGGTTCACCAAAATGGACAAGAAGAGGTTCGGCATCATCCCGGGTATCACCGACAAGGATTACTACACCAATTCCAGCCATATTCCCGTTTACTACCACTGCACGCCCGAGCACAAGGCTGCGATAGAAGGGCCGTACCACAAGTACGAGAATGCGGGGCATATCTTCTATGTCGAGATTGACGGTGATGCCACCCACAACACCGAGGCGATTATGAACATAGTTGACCTTATGGACAAGTACGACATCGGCTATGGTTCTGTCAACCACAACCGCAACCGTTGTCTGGACTGCGGCTATGAGGATGCGACGGTGGGACTTGAGGAGTGCCCTCAGTGCCATTCCCACAATATCGACACGCTCCAGCGCATAACCGGATATCTCGTGGGGACCACGAACAGGTGGAATCACGCGAAGCTCGCCGAGCTAAAGGACCGTGTCATCCACAAGTAGAATATCCGTATTGGACATATTGTACCAGACCATGGCCGACGGCCCTGGTCTGCGTACGTCCATATATTGCGCCGGTTGCAGGCACCATTGTCCCGGCTGCCACAACCCCCAGTCGTGGGATATAGGCAACGGTACCTGGCGGACGGTGGACGAACTTCTCGAAATCGTCAAGTCCGACACCCTCGCGAACGTATCCTTCTCCGGAGGCGACCCCTTTTATCAGGTCGAGGCCTTTACGGAACTGGCCCGCCGCATCAAGGAGGAGACCGACAAGAACATCTGGTGCTGGACAGGTTTTACAATCGAGGAGATACGCGCTTCGGAGAGACTTTCGATGATGCTTCCGTACATAGACACGCTCGTTGACGGGCCGTTCATCCTGGAGCAGCGCGACACGACCCTCCTCTTCAGGGGAAGTCCCAACCAGAGGATAATTCATCTTACTCCGGTGGAGGAGGATATCATACCGGGAACGGTGGAGTTGATAAAGCCCCGCTAGTCCAGTTTGAGAACAGCCATAAATGCGCTCTGAGGTACCTGCACCTTCCCTATCTGGCGCATACGCTTCTTGCCTTCCTTCTGCTTTTCGAGCAGTTTGCGCTTGCGGGTCACGTCGCCGCCGTAGCATTTCGCCGTCACGTCCTTGCGCACCTGCTTCACCGTCTCGCGGGCGATGATTTTCGCGCCGATGGCTGCCTGTACGGGTATGTCGAACTGCTGGCGCGGGATCAGGTCCTTCAGTTTCACGCACATCTTGCGCCCGAAATCATAGGCGTTGTCTTCGTGAATCAGGGTTGACAGCGCATCAGCCGGTTCGCCGTTGAGGAGGATGTCCAGTCTTACCAGCTTCGAGGGCCTGAAGTCCAGGAGATGATAGTCGAACGAGGCGTAGCCCTTCGATATGGACTTGAGCTTGTCATAGAAATCGAACACTATTTCCGACAGGGGCATGTCGAAGTTGAGTTCCACCCTGTCGGCTGTGATATAGTGCTGGCTGACAAGGATGCCGCGCTTCTCCAGGCAAAGCTTCATTATAGGCCCGAAGAACTCGGACTTGGAGATGATTTGCGCCCTGATGAAGGGCTCCTCTATATGGTCGATGAGCGTCGGGGCGGGCAGCCCGGAGGGATTGTGGACGTCCAGGATTTCGCCCTGGGTCGTATAAACCTTGTAAGACACGTTCGGGACGGTGGTTATTACGTCCATGTCGAACTCCCTGAACAGCCGCTCCTGAACTATTTCAAGGTGAAGCAGGCCGAGAAAACCGCAGCGGAATCCGGAGCCGAGCGCAAGCGAGGATTCGGGCTCGTACACGAAGGAGGCGTCATTGAGCTGGAATTTTTCAAGTGTCGTCCTGAGTTCCTCGAACTTGTCGGCCTGTACCGGGTACATCCCGGCGAAAACCATCGGCTTGACTTCCTCGAATCCGGCGATGGCCTTGTCGGTGGGGTTGTCGAAAAGCGTGATCGTATCTCCCACCTTCACCTCGGCGGCGTTCTTTATGCCGGAAATGATATAGCCCACGTCTCCGCAATTGATGCCCTCGCAGGGCTTGAGCTTCATCTTGAGAATACCGACCTCTTCAGCGGTGTAGTCCATCCCGGTATTGACGAACTTGATTCTGTCGCCTTTCTTCAGGTTTCCGTTCTTGACCTTGAAGTATGCGATGATTCCTCTGAAAGGATTGAATACGCTGTCGAATATCAGGGCCTGCAGCGGGGCGAGGGGGTCTCCCTCCGGAGCCGGAATCCTGTCCACTATGGCATCCAGGATGGGGGCCACGCCCTCGCCGGTCCGGGCCGATATGCGGAACACTTCTTCCGGGCCGCATCCGAGCAGTTCGCAGACCTGGTCGGTCACAACCTCCACCTGGGCGGATTCCATATCTATCTTGTTGATGACGGGGATGATTTCCAGCCCGTGATCAATCGCAAGATAGAGGTTCGAAATGGTCTGCGCCTGTACGCCCTGCGATGCGTCCACTACAAGGAGAGCCCCTTCGCACGAGGCTATCGAGCGCGAGACCTCGTACGAGAAATCGACGTGTCCCGGAGTGTCGATGAGGTTGAGGAGGAATTTTTCGCCGTTGCGAAGGTACTCCATCTGGATTGCGTGGCTCTTGATGGTGATGCCCTTCTCTTTCTCCAGGTCCATATCGTCCAGAACCTGCGCCTCCATGTCGCGTTCGCTCAGGGTTTTCGTCAATTCAAGCAGACGGTCGGCAAGTGTGCTCTTGCCGTGGTCGATATGTGCAATTATGCAGAAATTGCGGATGTTCTTCATTGTGCGGATTTCCGGTGCGGTGCGAATTTACAACTATTTTGGTAAACTCCCCAAATTTGGTAAATTCGCACATAAAAACAATTATGCGATGAAAGACGTGGAATCTTTGGAGAGGATGGCCTCCCAGGTGCGCAGGGATGTGGTGCGGATGGTCACGCAGGCGGGCTCCGGCCATCCGGGCGGGTCTCTGGGCATAGCCGACGTGATGACCGCCCTTTACTTCTCGGTGATGTCCCACAACCCGAAGGAGTGGAGGCGTGATGCTGTCGGGCAGGATGCATTCATCCTTTCCGCAGGCCATCTGGCACCGGTATATTATTCGGTTCTGGCCCGTTCCGGGTATTTTCCCGTCGATGAGCTTTCCACCCTCAGGCGTATGGGTTCCCGTATGCAGGGCCATCCGTCTGTTTCGGACGGACTCCCCGGGGTGTTCCAGCCTTCCGGTTCGCTCGGGCAGGGGCTGGCAGTGGCTTCGGGTATGGCTTTATCCAAGAAGATGGCCGGCGACCCGGGCCGGGTTTATGTTCTTCTGGGCGACGGCGAGAGCGAGGAGGGTGAAGTCTGGGAGTCCGGTATGTTCGCCAGGTTCCACGGGTTGGACAATCTTGTGGCCTTCACGGACTGGAACGGCAAGCAGATTGACGGTCCTGTTTCGGAAGTGGCCGCCCTTGAGGACTTGAGGGAGAAGTGGCTGGCCTTCGGCTGGGACGTCATTGAAGCCGACGGCAACGATATGGCTTCTGTCCTGGACGCGTTCGCCCTTGCCGTCAGCGCCGACGGCAAGCCCAAGATGATACTGTTCCGTACCGAGATGGGACACGGCGTCGATTTTATGGCGGGTTCGCACAAGTGGCATGGCAAGGCTCCGAACGAAGAACAGTGTGCGGCGGCTCTCGGCCAGTTGCCGGAGACGGAAGGGGATTTTCGTCAACTTTAGAAACGGATGTCTATGAAAAAGTACGTTGATACCGGAAAGAAAGATACCAGGAGCGGCTTTGGGGCCGGGCTCCTCGCCGCCGGCAAGGCGGACCCCGCGGTTGTGGCTCTCACGGCGGATCTGAAGGGGTCGTTGAAGATGGACGCCTTTGCGGAGGCTTTTCCAGACAGGTTTGTGCAGTGCGGCATAGCCGAGGCCAATATGGTGGGCGTTGCCGCCGGGCTTGCCGTCACGGGCAGGATTCCCTTCTGCGGTTCGTTCGCCGAGTTCATAACGGGCCGCGTGTATGACCAGATACGTCAGGAAGTGGCTTATGGCCATACGAATGTCAAGATAGCATCCTCCCACGCGGGTATCACCTTGGGCGAGGACGGGGCGACCCATCAGACAATGGAGGACATCGCGCTGATGAGAGCGATGCCGGGGATGACGGTGATTGTCCCCTGCGACTACAACCAGACCTTTCAGGCGACTCTTGCGGCGGCGCGTTTCAAGGGACCCGTTTATTTGCGTTTCGGCAGGCCGTCGGTTCCGAACTTCACGCCGGAGGACGAGCCTTTCGTGATAGGGAAAGTCGCGGTTCTCAATCCTGGTGGGGACGTTACCCTTTTCGCCTGCGGCCATATGGTATGGGAGGCTCTTCAGGCGGCGGAGATTCTCGAGAAGGAAGGTATCGGCGCCGAAGTCGTCAATGTGGCGACCATAAAGCCGCTTGACGCGGAGGGAGTGCTCAGGTCCGTGTCGGCGACTGGCGCTGCGGTTGTGGCCGAGGAGCATAATATGGCCGGAGGCCTCGGTGAGGCCGTGGCCGGTGTGCTTGCTTCCGGCCGTCCGGCGCCGGTGGAGTTCGTCAACGGTGGCGACAGGTTCGGCTGCTCCGGGACTCCGGCGGAGCTTCTTGCGGCGTACGGCCTCGATGCCTGCCATATTGCGGAGGCCGCACGCAAGGCCGTTTCGCGCAAGTGAAAGTATGGCCGGGGAAAGATTTGAGGAGATAGTAAGAAAGTACAGCGAGCCGTTGTACTGGCATATCCGTGGGATAGTGTCTTCCCACGATGATGCCGACGACGTGCTGCAGGAGGTTTTCATCAAGGTATGGCGCAAGATGGACTCCTTCAGGGGAGAGTCGGATATTTTCACCTGGCTCTGGAGGATTGCGACGAACGAGGCCCTGAGTTTCTTGAGGAAGCGCCGCGTGCGTGCGGCGTTCGGCATCGATGCTCTCGAGATAGGCAGGGCTTCGAGTCAGGCGTACGACGAATCCCCGGATGCCGGCCGAGTCAACGCCGCCCTTGCGCGTGCCGTTTCGGAGTTGCCGCCGAAGCAGAGGAGCGTGTTTGTGATGCGCTACTTCGAGGACCTGTCCTATGAACAGATAAGCAATATTACACACACGTCGGTGGGGGCCTTGAAAGCGTCATACCATCTGGCTTGTGAAAGACTCAAAACGAAATTGTCCGATGAAGAATAAACCGAGGAGCAGTGAAGGCGTCAAAATTGGCGGTATGAGAGAGAAAATGCCTTATTCGGTGCCGCAGGGGTATTTCGATACCCTGCAGGACAGGCTTATGACCATCCCGTCCGGGGAGAGTGGAATTTTCCGTCGTCCCGCGGTCTGGTCGGCGGCGCTTGCAGGCGTGGTGGCCGTCGCCGTATTGGCGGGAGTCGGCCTTCACAGGTTGAACACCACTTCTGCGGAGTCGGAGGAGGCTATAGTCGAGTACCTGATTGAGACGGGCGTCACACTTGCCCAGTTAACTGAAAATTATTAGAAAATGAAAAGAATTCTTTCTGTTCTCCTGCTGTCAGCCCTGTGCTGTTGTGCATTTGCGCAGCCGGGAGAAGGTCGGGGCCCTCATTTCGGAAAGGGCCGTGGAACTCGTCCGGATATGGCTGCTCTTGCGGAGCGTATCCAAGCCGAGAAGGTTGCCTACATCACCGAGCAGCTTGACTTGTCCTCCTCCGAGGCGGAGAAGTTCTGGCCGGTTTATAACGCCCTTAATGACAGCCAAAGGGAGTTGATGAAGGCGGAGCACAAGGCGTATAGGGAGTTGCGCGGAGCGATAGACTCGAAGTCCGCGGACTTGGAGGCCAGGCTGAACGCCTATCTTGCGGCGAAGAAGTCCAACGTGAGCCTGGATGTCGAGAAGGCGGAAGAGTATCTGAAGGTGCTTTCCCCCGAGAAGACGGCCCGGTTGTTCGTTGCCGAGGAGAATTTCCGCCGGATGCAGATAGGGAAACTTCGCGGTGACGGTGACAGGGATTCCCGCTCCGGTGTCCCCCCGAGACGATAATATTTGTTTTTTTTGAATTTTAACATATCTTTGCAAGCCTGTTCGCGAGAGCAGGCTTGCATTTTGGCGGGGTAGCTCAGCTGGTTAGAGCGTCGGATTCATAATCCGGAGGTCG
>JAKSJZ010000028.1 GCA_024401995.1 Bacteroidales bacterium | reverse complement strand
ATTAACGGGAGTGAAGCCCGGCCCGGGTTTTATCGTGCGGCTACTGTCATAAAGGTGGTTTACCACGGGTTTGTACTTGGAAAATGAAGAGTGCTCAAAATAAGCTTATAGACATTCGCAGCGGCAGCCTCTCCGGAAGTGGATCTGGCGCGTCTTTCCACCTTTGTCTCTATGAGTGCGACAAGCTTCTTGTCGGCATCGAATTTGAGTGATTTGATTTTGATTTCCATATTGTTTTGTTTTTAAAATGTGTGTCTTTATCCGGCAGGGGCGGCAGAGCCCCCGGGCAAACCTTTTCCCTTTTTCCGGTTTGTCCCGGGGGCTCTGCCTCCCCTGCGGACATTCCGGGCAAACCTTTTCCCTTTTTTCCGGTTTGTCCCGGGGGCTCTGCCGCCCCTGTCGGACATCCCGGACAAACCTCTCAGAACAGCGTCGGCTCCTCGAAGATGTCGATGGGCTCGTGCTCTGACGGTGCGGACGGAACTGCCGGTGCGGGAGCTGCCTCCTCCGGCACATCCTCGATCCCGACAATCTCCAGCACGTTGTCTTCCGGTCTGTGGAGCGGCTCCACGAACTTCACCGCCTTGACTTCTCCGCGTTCCACCACCTTCCTGCCCTTCGCCGCAAGCCCCTTCTTGCCTATGAACTCCTCGGCCTCGATGGTCTCCGGCTCGTGCGCGGCCGACTTGCCTCCGAAGGTCACCTCGTATCTGGGGTGAAGGTCCGAACTGATTTCAACCAGCCTGGACTTCGAATCCTCCGATATGAAACTCTGCGGCGTGTTGTCGCTCGGCGTGAAGGAGAACCTCTTGACATAGTGGCACTTCGTGCCCCCGTCATAGTACAGGACCGTATAGGTCAGGTCGGGATCGAACTTCTCTATGCGGAGAACGTCGCCCTGATACTTGTTGACCAGCTCGTATGACGTGGTGTAGAAGGTGCCGTTGCCGAATATGGCCAATACCTTGTCGCTGCCTTCGAACTTGCCCAGATACAGACCCCGGCCCTCATCGTTGAGCTTCTGGATATCGGTGTCGTACCAGATGTCCTTGCCTTCGATTGTGGATACTCCCTGCGCCTTGAGAGTTATCTTCTGTATGGGGTTCTTGCTCACCAGGTTCCCTCTGGACGTCTTGCCTTTGATTGCAAGGGTGGAGAAATCGTATTCGAACGACGACTTCTTCAGTTTCGCACGCGGCCTGAGCTGGATGCGGACGGATTCCGCCTCCCCGTTGTGGTTGACGGTGAACCAGACTATCTTCGAGCCGGCGGCGCCGGTTGTGATGTCATACTCCTTGTCACGGGTGATGGAGGTGATTGCAAACCGCTTGGCATAGTATATGGCGGACCCGCCGTCACGATAGATGACGTTGTATATCGTACGCTCATCCCCACGGTTGAATACTCCGGCGTAGAGGATGTCCTTGCCGAAGAAGTCCTTTTCGCCTACCTTGCGGATGCAGTACTTGCCGTTGCTCAGGATGACCACTATCTCCGAGAGGTCGGAACATTCTCCGACGTACTCGACTCCTTCCTCTTTCTTCAAGCTTATGCCTACGAAGCCTTCCGCCTTGTTGACGTACAGTTTGCAGTTGTTGTTGACCACCTTGGCCGCGGCTATCGACTCGAAGCCCGTAAGTTCGGTCATCCTGGGGAATGCCTTGCCGTACTTCTTCTTCAGCCCACGGAACCACTCGATGGTGAAGGCGTTGATATTGGCGATGTTGCCGTTCACTTCCGCTATCGAAGCCTCTATTGAGGCCAGTTTCTCGTTGACCGCCTTCGCATCGAACTTCGATATCTTCCTCACCGGCTTCTCCACGAGCTTCAGCGTATCCTCCATCGTTATCGGACGGTGCAGCAGGTCCTCGTATTGCTTGAGGTTGTTGAACACATCCCCGATCTGGTCCTCCCAACTCTTCTGGTCCTGTTCCAGTATCTTGTATATCCTGTTCTCGAAGAAAATCTTCTCGAGCGAGGTGCCGTGCCAGCTGTTCTCCAATTCCTCCAACTTGAGCCGCAACTGTTTCAACAGCAGGTCGCGGGTATGGAATGTGCTGTATTCCAGCACGTCGTTGACTGACAGGAACTGCGGCTTGTCATCCACAATCACGCAGGCATTGGGCGATATCGAAGTCTCACAGTCGGTGAATGCGTAGAGCGCGTCGATTGTCTTGTCGGGCGACACGTCTCCGGGCAGGTGGATGTTGATTTCCACGTGGTCCGTCGTCATATCGTCGATCTTCTTTATCTTTATCTTGCCCTTGTCCTTCGCCTTGAGAATGGAGTCGATGAGCATATGGGTGGTCTTGCCGTAGGGTATCTCGGTGATGGATATCGTGCTCTTGTCGATCTTGGCTATTCTGGCCCTGACCTTGACGCATCCGCCGCGCCTGCCCTGCATATATTTCGAGCAGTCGGCCGAACCTCCGGTGGGGAAGTCGGGATATATCTCATAGGGCTTGTCCTGGAGGATGGCCACCGATGCGTCGATCAACTCGTTGAAGTTGTGGGGGAGTATCTTCGTGGCCATTCCGACGGCTATGCCGTCCGCACCCTGTGCCAGCAGCAGCGGGAATCGTACCGGCAGCTCTGTCGGCTCGAGGTTGCGTCCGTCGTAGGAGTTCATATAGGTGGTGATGCCCGGGTCGAACACCACCTCCTTGGCGAATTGTGTCAGTCTCGCCTCTATGTATCGGGGCGCGGCGGCGCTGTCTCCGGTAAGGATGCTTCCCCAGTTCCCCTGACAGTCGACGGTGAAGCCTTTCTGCCCCAGCTGTACGAGGGCTCCCAATATCGAGGAGTCTCCGTGGGGGTGATACTGCATTGCGTTGCCGACTATGTTCGCCACCTTCGTGTAGCTGCCGTTCTCCATCTTGCTCATCGCGTGGAGCACCCTGCGCTGTACGGGCTTCAGTCCGTCCACGATGTGGGGGACGGCCCTGTCCAGAATCACATAGGAGGAGTAGTCAAGGAACCAGTCGCGGAACATCCCGGACAGCTTGAAGCGTCTGGCATCGCTTTCAAGCAGTCGGGTGAACTTGCCTTCGCCCCCGGCCTCTTCGACCACGTTGTCCTCTTCGGTCAGCATATCTTCCTCTTCGGGAAGGGTGTCCTGCATCAAATCCTCTTCGTCCATACCGTTAATTTTCATATCCGAACTTTCTCAATTCCTTGCGGTTTTCGCGCCAGTCGGGATTGACTTTCACGAAAAGCTGCAGAAAGACCTTCTTCTGGAAGAAGTCCTCCATCTCCAACCTCGCGTCCGTGCCCGTCTTCTTCAGCGCGGAGCCGTTGCGTCCTATCAGGATGCCTTTCTGGGAGTCGCGCATCACGTTGATGACCGCGCTAATGTCATACCGGTCCGCTCCCTCCTTGAACGATTCTATCTCCACCTCGCAGCAATACGGTATCTCGTCCCTGTAGTTCAGGAGAATCTTTTCCCGGACTATCTCGGAGGCGAAGAACCTGAGGTTGCGGTCGGTGAAGGCGTCCTTGTCGAACCACGGTGGCGCGACGGGAAGCGCTTCCCTGACCGACTCCAGTATGTTGTCAAGCCCGAACCTCTCTTTCGCGCTCGCGGGGATTATCCGCGCCGAAGGGAGCTCCGACTTCCAGAAGTCCATCAGTTCCACCACCTTTTCCTGGGTGCTGAGGTCAATCTTGTTGACGACCAGGATGACCGGGCAGTTTACGGACTTGAGCTTCAGGAGGTAGTCCGAGTTCTTGTCGGCCTTCTCCACCGTGTCGGTTACGTACAATATGACGTCAGCGTCTCCGATTGCCTCATCTACGAAGTCCATCATATTGCGCTGGAGCCTGTAGTTGGGCTTCAGGATACCCGGTGTGTCGGCATAGACTATCTGGCAGTCTTCGGTGTTGACTATGCCCATTATACGGTGGCGCGTCGTCTGGGCCTTTGCCGTCACTATGCAGAGCTTCTCCCCGACCATCGCGTTCATCAGGGTTGACTTGCCGACGTTGGGGTTGCCGATGATGTTGACGAATCCGGCCCGGTGCTCCTTAGACATAGGCCCCCATTTTCAGGATGTTCACTTCGCCCTCGGAGAGCAGCCTCCATTCACCCTTCTTGAGCCCGCGCTTTGTCAGCCCCGCGAAGTAAACCCTGTCGAGGGCCCTGACGTCATATTCGAGCGACTCGAAGATACGCCTTACGATGCGGTTCTTGCCGCTGTGAATCTCTATGCCCAACTTGCGGTGGTCGTGCTCGTCGATATACTCCAGGGAGTCGGCCTGCACGAATCCGTCGTTGAGATTGACCCCGGACAGTATCCTGTCCTTGTCCTCTTCGGTCAGAGCCCGGTCCAGGATGACCTGATAAATCTTCTTCTTGTTGTAGGAGGGGTGGGTGAGGCGCTCGGCTATCTCACCGTCATTGGTGAACATCAGCACGCCGGTCGTAGCCTTGTCGAGCCGGCCTACCGGGAACACCCTTGCGGGGCAGTTCTTGAGCAGGTCCATCACCGTCTTGTCTGCATTGGGGTCGCTTACGGTGGTCACATAGCCCTTCGGCTTGTTCATCACTATATACACCTTCTCCTCTCCCTTGAGGCGCTCGCCGTTGAATCGCACGTCATCCTTCGAGGTGTCTATCTTGACGCCAAGTTCGGTAACCACCTCACCGTTGACCGTCACGACTCCGGCCTGGATCAGTGTGTCGGCTTCCCTGCGGGAGCACACGCCGGAGTTGGCAATGAACTTGTTGAGACGTATGATGCCGTCCTGCTCGACCCGTACGGGGTCTGTCTTGACATACCTGCCATCCGAGACCTGGGGCCTGCGGCTTATCATCCTGTCTATACCCTCTTCGGAGGTGCGGTTGAAGCCGTCTTTTCCGGCGCCGAAGCGCTTCCTGCCCCCGAAGGGCCTGCGCCCCTGGAAGGAAGTCTTCCTTCCCTCCGGCCTGTTTCCTCCCCTGAATGACGGTCTGCCTTCGCCCCTGAAGGGCCTTTCATCGCCGCTTTCCCTGTTGTACGACCTGTTGTCGTGGTTGAAACGTCTTTCGTTGTGGCCGTAGGGCCTTTCATCGCGGTTGTATGGTCTTTCGCTGTGGCCGTGGGGCCTTTCGTCGTGTCCATAATGTGCCCCGTTCCTGTCTCCGGGGGCATAGGGCTTTGTCTCGTGGCCATAGGGCCTTCCGGCGTGCTGCGCGCCGCTGTGGGCGCTGTCCGCCGCCGCAGTTTTTCTCGGTCTGAGTTTTCGGCCGTTTTTAGAGAATTCTTCCATTTCGATTGATGATTCTGAATGATGACTCTCGTCATCTGAGTTTGAATATATAGGTTATTGTACCTTCCTGTACGGCCCCCGCTTCCGTCGAGGGGTTGAATGTCGTTTTCATCGCCGCCTTCCGCGCTTCGTTCCACAACGTGGAATTGCTGACCGTAGTCCCGCCCGCCCCGGGTATGGCCTTTATGACCTTGCCGTAGCTGTCAACGAATATCCTTACCACAACCGTGCCGCTTTCCTGTATGTTGTAGACGGGACTTGGTATGGTCGCGTTTGTGACCGACCGGCCCTTCAGATGGGCGTTGGGCCTTTCGCCGGTGGCGGTCCTGGTCGTGTTGCCGTCAGGCTCCCCTTCGGTGAACTTCGTGGAGGCCTTCTCGGCGGAGTGGGGCGCCGTCAGCGTCGTATCCTTCTTCGACATCCCCGGGAACATAGCCCTGCGGTCGAGTTCCTCGGCCTTGGGCGACGGGGTTTCCACGTCACCGTGGTCGTCCGTGGTCCCTTTCGGGGTCAGGTTCCTCCTGTCCGATTCGTACGGGCTTTCGCTCCGGCGTACCAGCTCCACTTTCTTCGTGCGGTCGGGAGTCCTGCTGCGCGGAGCGCGGCCTCTCGGTGGATTGACCTTGACCTCCTCCTGTTCCGTGAAGTCCACCACAAAAGTGCTTTCCTCCGGCGGGGGATAGATGTATTTCATCCCGCTGAATGAAGCCAGACCGAGCACCGCTGTATGCGCGAGCACGGCTATCCCCGCCCCCATCAGCCGGGATATGCGTCCGGTCTTCACCCTTATGCGGACATAGTCTTTCATTCGGGCTGCGTCGCCAGTATGACTCTGTAATGATTGCGTTTCGCGATGTTCATCACCCCTACTATCTTCCCTACGGGCACGCTCTCGTCGGAGTATATCGAGAACGTCGGTTCCTCCTCGTTCTGGAGCAGGTCAATCAGCTTGGCCTCGACCATATTGAGTTCGGTGGCGCTGTTGCTGCCGTTGATGTGGTAGGTGTAGCGGTCGGAGCCCCAGTCCTTGATGGATACCGTCACCGTCGGCTTCGCGCTTACCTGGCCCGTGCTCTTGGGCAGAAGCAGCTTCAGTGCGTTGGGATTTATCAGGGTTGAGGTCACAAGAAAGAAAATCAGCAGCAGGAACACGATGTCCGTCATCGACGACATCGAGATGTTCGGGTCCGCCTTGGTTGTTCTCTTCAGGGCCATAACTTACTTTTCTGACGGTTCGTTGAGAAGGTCCATGAAATCTATCGTGCTGCTCTCCATCTGGAACACCACGTCGGACACCTTCGCGGTGAGGAAGTTGTATCCGAAATATGCCAGAATGCCGACGACAAGTCCTCCTACGGTCGTTATCATCGCGGTGTAGATACCGCCTGACAGAAGGCTTATGTCAACGTTGGAGCCGGCGTGGGCCATATTGAAGAAGGCCTGGACCATACCTACCACCGTACCGAGGAATCCTATCATCGGGGCGCCTCCGGCTATTGTGGCAAGATAGGGGAGTCCCTTCTCGAGACGGGCCACCTCCACGTTGCCGGTGTTCTCGACGGCGGTCTGGATGTCTCCCAGCGGGCGGCCTATCCTCTGGATGCCGGTCTGGATCATACGGGCGACGGGGGTGTCGTAGTGCTCGCACAGGGCTTCCGCCGACTTGAGCTTGCCGTCGTGGATGTAGTCCTTGATGTCGTTCATGAAGTTGCGGTCGATATGGCCGGCCTGGCGTATCATCCACCACTTCTTCCCGAAGATGTAGAGTGCAAGTATGGACAGTACCAGCAGGACTATCATCAGCCATCCGCCCTTGACGGCCATGCCGATGATCGATTCGCTCATTTCCTGCTGTTGCGGAACCGCTTCTACAGCGGCTTGTAACAATGTTGAAAGCATATCTTTTCAGTTTTGAATTGTCAGTTCGTGAGGGCCTGTGCCCGAAAGCACAAATATAATCATTTTAGGTTTACCAAACGAAACAAATTTATTAAATTTGCAGGCACTTGTTTTGCAAGTGAAAAGGGTTTGTAATTTCACTGAAATGGAAAGCATAAACATCAAAGAATTGAACGAGCGCATCCAGAAGGAGAGCGAATTCGTCGATATCCTGGGTCTGGAGATGGGTAAGGTCATAGTGGGGCAGAAGCATCTTGTCGAGAATCTGATGATAGCCCTCCTGGCGGACGGCCACATATTGCTCGAAGGTATGCCGGGCCTTGCCAAGACCCTTGCAATCAGTACTCTTTCGAAGGCGGTCAGCGCCAAGTTCAGCCGTATCCAGTTCACCCCGGACCTGCTGCCGGCGGACGTGACGGGTACCCTTATCTACTCCCAGAAGAAGGAGGAGTTCGAGGTCCACAAGGGCCCCGTTTTCGCGAATTTCGTGCTTGCGGACGAAATAAACCGCGCCCCGGCGAAGGTGCAGTCAGCCCTGCTCGAAGCCATGCAGGAGCGTCAGGTCACACTCGGGGAGCAGACATACCGGTTGCCGGAGCCCTTCCTTGTGATGGCGACACAGAATCCTGTCGAGCAGGAAGGCACATACCCCCTGCCCGAAGCGCAGGTTGACCGTTTTATGCTCAAGGTCATAGTGGATTATCCGCAGAAGGAGGAGGAGAAGCTCATAGTCCGGATGAACAATTCCGGGGAGTTCCCGGAGCCTCAGCCGGTGGTGAAGCCCGAGGACATAATGCGTGCCCGCAAGGTTGTCCGCGAGGTCTATATGGACGAGAAGATAGAGCGCTACATAGTCGATATGGTGTATGCCACAAGGACTCCCGGGGAGTACGGACTGGGCGCCATCAAGGATCTGATAAGTTACGGGGCCTCCCCGCGCGCGAGCATCTCGCTGAGCGCCGCCGCGAAGGCATACGCTTTCATAAAGCGCCGCGGGTACGTCATACCCGAGGACGTCAGGGCGGTGTGCCCGGAGGTGCTGCGCCACCGTATCGGCCTTACCTATGAGGCGGAGGCCGAGAACGTGACGACCGAACAGATTATAGAGAAAGTGATAAATGCCGTCATCGTCCCCTGATGCGACCTCTCTGCTCAAGAAGGTCCGCAAGATAGAAATCAAGACCAGGGCGCTCTCCCATCAGATTTTCGCCGGCGAGTACCACTCCGCATTCAAGGGCAGGGGTATGGCGTTCAGCGAAGTCAGGGAGTACCGCTGGGGGGATGACGTCCGCAGTATGGACTGGAACGTCACGGCGCGCCTGCGCTCCCCCTACATCAAGGTGTTCGAGGAGGAGAGGGAACTGACCGTGGTTCTTCTCGTGGACGTGAGCAAGTCCGGACTGTTCGGGACGGCCGTGACCACGAAGAGGGAACTGCTTGCCGAGATTGCCGCCGTGCTGAGCTTCAGCGCCAGCATCAATAACGACAAGGTGGGTGCGCTTTTCTTCTCCGACCGCGTCGAGAAGTTCATCCCGCCGAAGAAGGGGAGGAGCCATCTGCTGCATATAATAAGGGAGATGCTCGAGCTCCGGCCCGAGAGCGGGGCGACCGACGTGGGCGCCGCCCTGCGTTTCATCACGAACGCCGTCAAGAAGAAGTGCACCGTATTCCTGCTCAGCGATATGCTGGATACGGACAGGGACGGCAGGCCGCTGTACGAGGAAGCGCTGAAGGTGGCCGCCGGGCGTCACGACCTTTCGGTCATCCGTATCCGCGACCCCAGGGAGGAGAGCATCCCCGCCGTCGGCCTTGTCCACGTCAAGGATAGCGAGACCGGAGCCTCGTCCTGGGTCAACACCGATTCGCGGGCGGTCCGTGACAGTTATGCCGAATGGTTCAGGACTGCTTCCGCGGAGGCGCGCAAGCTCTTCAACCGCTACAGGATAGACAGCGTCGACATTTCGACCGACGAGGATTACGTACGTGCCCTGATGGGCCTTTTCCAGGGAAGATGAATCTGTTGTCAATCATAATTCCGCTTCTTTTCATCCCTTCGGGGGAGAGCAGCCTCACCCAGGTCACGGAGAGGGATTCCGTACTGATTGCCGACCAGCTCGAATACGGGTTCAGGCTTGACAGTCTGCGTGCCGGCACGGTCATTTCCCTGCCGGATTGGTCTTCCGTGGCGCACGATACCATTGCGCTTGTACGCACTTGGCAGGCGCGTCCCCTGAAAGTGCGCGGGAGAAAGACCGGCCGCGGGGACAACAGGATTTTCTCCGTGAGGGGCTATGTAGTGCTGGCTCCGTTCGAGGAGGGCACATACGAACTTCCGCCCATCCTGGTACAGGTGAGCGATTCGGCCCGTTGCGACACGCTTGTATTCGCTCCGTCCAAGGTCGAGGTGAAGTCGATGCCTGTCGATACTGCCACTTTCGAGATAAATGATATCAAGGGACAGATACGCTATCCGCTGACGTTTGCGGAGGTGGCTCCGTATGTGGCCGGAGGGCTGCTGGCCGTGGCGCTGGCGGCGCTGCTGGCCTGGTGGCTCGCGCGCCGTGCCCGTCAGGCCGAACAGGCCGCCCGCAGGGATCCTCCGCACATAGTCGCGCTCCGCGAACTTGACAAGTATCGCAGCGACAGATATTGGGCTCCGGATAAGCAGAAGACGTTCTATAGCGGCATCACGGATACTCTCAGGACGTATATCGACTCAAGATTCGGGATTGACGCCCCTGAGATGACTACGGCTGAACTTTTCGAGGCGCTCAAGTCGGAGAAGGATATTCCGCAGGACCTTTTTGCGGAACTCAAGGAGCTTTTCGAATGCGCGGACTTCGTCAAGTTCGCCAAGTTCACGGCCGGTGACGACGTCAACGCCGCCGCGCTGCCCACTGCGGTGAGGTTCGTCACGGATACATACAGGGTGGAGATAGAACAGCTGCCCGGCGGAGAGGAGGTCGCCACGGTGGACTGATATGTTCTTCGAGTACAGATATCTGCTCTGGCTGCTGATTGTCCCGCTGCTTCTGGTCGCGCTTTACGTCTGGAGGGAGTTGTCGGGCCGTCAGCCTCACCTCAGGGTGTCGAAGGCGGAGCCCTGGCGCGCGGGCGGCGGCACGGCGCTGGGAGTTGTGCGCCACCTGCCGTTCGTGTTCCGAACGGCGGCGATGTGCCTGATGATAATCGCCATAGCCCGCCCGCGCTCGTCTTCCGATATGGAGCGCATAGATTCCGAGGGCATAGACATAGTGCTTGCGATGGACGTTTCGACCAGTATGCTGGCACGCGACTTCAAGCCGGACCGCATCAGCGCGTCGAAGGACATAGCCATCGAATTCATCGCCGAGCGGCCCTCCGACAGGATGGGAATTGTGGTGTTTGCTGGCGAGAGTTATACGCAATGTCCCCTGACTACCGACAGGGCCACCCTCATCAACCTTATGAAGGAGGTGCAGACGGACCTGATAGAAGACGGTACGGCCATAGGCAACGGTCTTGCGACGGCCGTCGCAAGGATGATGGATTCGGACGCGAAGAGCCGGGTTGTAATGCTGCTCACAGACGGTGTCAACAACAGCGGTGAGGTGGCTCCCGCCATGGCGGCCGAGATAGCGAAGACCTATGGAGTCAGGGTCTATACGATAGGGGTCGGGGCCAACGGCACGGCGCCGTATCCGGTTATGACGCCCTGGGGGATAGACGTGCAGAACGTCAGGGTCGAGATTGACGAGGCTCTTCTCAAGGACATAGCCGACAAGACCGGCGGACGGTATTTCCGTGCCACGGACAACACCAAGCTGGCCGAGATATATGCCGAAATCAATAAGATGGAGAAGTCAAGGACCACCATAGACAGTTTCCCGGTCTATAAGGAGCTGTTCGGAGGCTTTGCGCTGGCCGCGCTGGTGCTTCTTCTTCTGGAATTGTTTGTCAGACTAGTTTTGAGGAGGTTGCCGTAATGTTGTTCTTTGCACAGTGGAAGTTCCTGTATCTCCTGTTGCTGGTGCCTGTCATCCCGGCTGTTTATGCCGTTTTGAGAAGGCTGCGGCTCAGGCGTATCAGGGCGTTCGGTGACAGCGGACTTGTCGGCAGGCTGATGCCCCGTTATTCGGGAGCGAAAGGCTGGGTGAAGATTCTGCTTTTCGACCTGGCCTTCGCCTTCTTCGTGCTTGGCATCTCAAGGCCGCAGATTGGGGCGAAACTCTCCGAACACGAGATAAGGGGAGCGGAGATAATGATATGTCTGGACGTGTCCAATTCGATGCTTGCCGAGGATTATTCGCCGAACAGGCTCGAAAGGGCGAAGCTGGCGATAACCAGACTCGTGGACAAACTCCAGGATGACCGTATAGGGCTTATCGTGTTCGCGGGCTCGTCTTTCGTGCAGCTTCCCATCACTACCGATTATGTGAGCGCCAAGATGTTCCTGTCCAGCATATCGACAGAGTCGGTCCCCGTGCAGGGAACGGCGATAGGCGATGCGGTCCTTACCGCCGCCCGCAGTTTCAGCGCGCAGAGTGAGAAGAGCCGGGCCATAATTGTCATCACCGACGGCGAGAACCACGAGGATGATGTGGTCGATGCCGCAAGGCAGGCCGCCGGACTCGGGATAAAGGTTTATACAATCGGTGTCGGCTCCGTCCAGGGACAGCCCATCCCCGTGAACGGGGAACTGCTCAAGGACCGTTCGGGCAACATAGTGGTAACCAGGCTTGACGAGAACACTCTCCAGCAGATTGCGCGCGAGGGCGGCGGCGCCTATGTCCACGCCGGCAACGGGGAATTCGGACTCAACCCCATCATAGACGATATCCGGCGGATGGAGGATGAGAAGTTCAACTCCGTGGTGTTCGAGGAGTTTGACGAGCAATATATGTATTTCTTTGCAGTTGCGCTGCTTCTGCTTGTCATTGAAGTACTTGTGGGAGACAGGCGTATCGGGCGCAGGATATTCTGATGATGAGAAGGTTTGTCTGCATATTGATGATTCTGGTGCCGGCGATGCTTTTCGGCGCCGCCCCGTCCGACCGCCGCGAGGTCAGGGCCGGCAACCGCAAGTTCGGCAGGGAGAACTATCGGGCGGCGGAGATAGACTATCGCAAGGCTGCCCTGAAGGATTCGCTGTCGGTTGCCGCGCAGTACAACCTCGCTTCCACCCTCTATCGTGAGAATGATATGGAGGGGGCCGGCAAGGCGCTTGATGCCGTGAAGGGAGTGGCTCCGGCCTCTTCCGATGCCTCCCGGTACTATTTCAACGCCGGAGACGTGGCTCTTCAGAAGGAGGACTATGGCGCGGCTGTGGAGGCGTTCCGGCAGTCTCTGCTGAAGAATCCGGATGACCTGGAGGCAAAGGAGAACTATATCTATGCGAAGAAGATGCTGAAGAACCGGCAGGACCAGCAGAATCAGACAAATCAGGACCAGAACAATAACGACAAGGATCAGGATAAGGGCCAGGACCAGAATCAGAATAACGACAATAAACAGGATAATAATCAGGATAAGAACCGGGACGGGAACGATAATCAGGACAGCCGGAATCGGCAGGGTGACGGCAGTCCGCAGATATCGGAACAGCAGGCCAGACAGATGTTGAATGCCATCCAGGCGCGTGAGAAGGAAACGCAGGACAAGGTGAAGAAGGAGAAGGCGGAGCTGCTGAAGTCAAGGCAGAAAGAGAAGAATTGGTAGCGGTATGAAGAAAATCATTGCAGCGATGTTTGCGACCTTTATGGTTTTAGCGCTACAGGCGGCGCCGCATATAAGCGTGGAGGTGCACAACGTAGTGGCTTCCGACGAGCAGTTCCAGATACGGTTTGTGGTGAGCGGGGAGCACTCTCCGTCCTCCTTCCAGTGGGAGGCGACTGACGACTTCCAGGTTGTGTGGGGGCCGCAGAGGGGCAGCAGTACGTCCGTGAGCATCATAAACGGCAAGACCACCCGTTCTTCAGAAACGACCTACACCTATGTGCTTATGCCGAAGAAGCCGGGGAAGTTCACCCTGCCCGCGGCGTCTGCGGTGGTGAAGGGTGAGACGATAACTTCCGGGGCGGTGAATGTTGAAGTCGTGGAATCGGGCGGGGGGTCTCCGTCCGCACAGCAGTCGGACGGCGGGCAGACGGCCAGGGCCACCGGTACGGTGGAGGCCTCGGATCTGTTCCTGCAGATGAGTGTAAGCCGCAACAAGGTGGTAATCGGGGAGCCTGTGACGGCGACGCTCAAACTGTTCAAGACGGTGAATGTAGCCGGCTTCGAAGACGTGCGCTTCCCGACTTTCGACGGTTTCTGGAGTCAGGAAATCAAAAGTCCGACCAACATCGAATTCCATCGCGAGAAAGTCGGCACCCAGATAATGGACGTTGCACTGCTTCGCAGCTGGACCCTCGTGCCCCAGCGGGCAGGAGATCTCCAGATAGAAGCGGCCGGGCTCGATTGCCTGGTAAGCGTCAGGAACAGCCGCAGCACCGGAAGCATTCTGGACAGTTTCTTCCAGGACGATTACAGCACCATCCGCAAGCGGTTGTCCACAAGGCCGGTTGTAATCAAGGTGTCGTCCCTGCCTGCAGGGGCCCCGGCCTCGTTCTGTGGCGGGGTCGGCAAGTTCGAGATGAGCGCGCATCTTACGGTGGACTCGCTCAAGGCCCACGATGCCGCCTCGCTTATAGTCAAGGTCAGCGGACAGGGCAACGTCGCCCTGGTGGATGCTCCGAAGGTGAAGTTCCCGCCCGATTTCGAGGCCTATGACGTCAAGACCACCGAAGGCCAGGGTTCTAAGACGTTCGAGTATCCTTTCATTCCGCGCAGCGCCGGGGATTTCGGGATTGGCCCGGTCGAGTTCAGCTATTACAGCCCGTCCGAGGGCAGGTACGTGACCGTGCGTTCCGCCGTTATGTCCATCAGGGTCGCGAAAAATGACGATTATGCTCCCGCACAGCAGCCGGGCGGCCAGTTGGTGCAGGGGAGCGTGTCGAAAGACGTGCTTGACTTGGGAAGTGATATCCGCTATATCTCCACGCGGCTGCCGGATATGTCTTCGGAGGAAGGCGGCTTCTTCGGTTCCTGGCCGTTCTGGCTTGCGGTTGTGCTCATTTTTGTTGCCGGAGCAGGTCTCTATGTGGGAATGTGGCGTTATGAGGCCCGGCGTGCCGACGTGGTGAGCACGCGACGCCGCGGGGCGACGAAAGCGGCACGCAAGCGGCTGACGCAGGCTGGAGTATATCTTTCCGGAAGTTTGTATTCCGCATTTTACGAGGAACTTCACAAGGCGCTTGTCGGATATGTGTCCGACAGGCTCTCGATGGACATATCGGATATGACTTCGGAGAACATCGCGGCCGCGTTGCGCACGCAGGGAGTGAGCGATTCGCTTTGCGGCGAATTTACCGACCTGCTGAAGGCCTGCGAGTTCGCCAGGTACAGCCCTTCGCAGGACCCTGACGCTATGTCCGGCCATTATGAGAGGGCGCTTTCGGTGCTCTCCGCAATTGAAGACAGTATGAAACAGTACAAGTCAGGCGCCGTCGTCCTAAGGTCGGTTGCCATTATGTTCGCGGTCCTGCTGCCGGCCGGTCTGCGTGCGGAGGTCAATCCGTATGTGGATTCGCTTTGGGCAAGGGGAACGGAGGCTTATGCCGCCGGCGAATGGAGTGCTGCGCGCGAGGCCTGGGACGACATAGCATCTCTTGGGATGAGGTCTCCCGAACTGTTCTACAATCTGGGCAATGCCTGCTTCAAGGACGGACTTCCCGGGCGCGCGGTTCTGAATTATGAGCGGGCCCTGCGGCTCAAACCGAATTATGCGGATGCAAAGTTCAACCTGAACTTCGTCAAGGCCTCGCTTGTGGACAGGATAGACGAGGTCCCGGAGTTTTTCTTCAGAAGCTGGATAAGAATTGCATATAAGTCTTTGCCCTATGACGCGTGGGCGGTGATTGCGCTTGTGCTGCTTGCGTTGACCGTGTCGCTTGCCCTGATGTTCCTCAGGGGCCGCAGCGCTCCCGTCCGCAAGGCCGGTTTCTTCGGAGGGCTGCAGTGCCTTGTGCTGGTGGCGCTGTGTGTGGTGTTCGCATCCGCGGGCCGCTCCGACAGCCGGAAGGCCGACGAGGCGGTGGTGATGCGCAGCGTTGCTGCGGTGAAAAGTTCGCCCGCAGACGGCAGTTCCACCGACCTGTTCGTTCTGCACGAGGGAACGAAACTCAAGATTCTTGACGTCGTGGGAGACTGGTCCGACATTGAGCTTGCCGACGGACGTCAGGGCTGGATAAGGACTTCCGACTTCGAGGTTATATAGCCGTTCGCGGGAAGGCGGATTCCCCAGGCGAATATGACGCCATTGGGTAAGTTGTTAGCTTTTAGCTATATAGCGTTTTGTGCTCTTGCTTTCTGTCAACCGTTTGGCAACCTTATGCAGAAAAATGAAATATTTTCACGTAAAGTGCCGCAGCGGTTCATCGCACCGCGAAGATACGAATAATTTCAGGATTTGCCATTTTCCGTCAGTACAATCGTAATAGAGTCGTATTTCGAATAATAAAACCAATATGTTGAGACTCAATACATCAGTTCATTTCTGTGAAGTTTTGCCGATTTCTTGAAGGAATCTTTTATCAGCAAAATAGAAAATGGATTATATCAATAAAAAATGGGGCTATGTCCCCAGATTTTTACCTTTGTTTTGTATTACGGTTAACTGGCCAGCCATGTTGTTCAAACCACAAACTGTCTGCTTTTGCAGCATAACCACGACCAAATCTAAAACCATCCTTACCATTGCCACTAATCTTTGTTGGTGCAATTGGAATGATTGTTTTTTCAAGATATTTCTGGGCTAAGTGTATATGGCCATCAGAAAACACCTCAAAATCACCTGTTGGTATAAGATAAATATGACTTACTTCAGGCATTGTTGCATATTTTTTTATGCTGGCAACATCTGGATCTGCATAACTATAAAACGGCATTTCTATATTATAAGGTTGAGTGTTTTCTTTACTGCATGCAACAAGGGTGCCACCGGCGATTGCACCCAATGCCAATGCACGACGTAATTTGTATAGGATAGTGATTTTCATTATTTTATCTTTTGAAGTTCTGTTATTTTAATTGCTGCCACAAATTTTTTACCGTGATTTTATTGTCCACCCATTTTGCACAAACCATAAACTGTCGGCTATATTTTTTGATGGTTCACCACGTTTCAATTCAAACGTCCCTTTGCCGCGAACTTTTGCAGGATTAACATCAAAACGTAATTGTAAGGAATCTCGCATATTATGAATAGCATTCACTTTTTTTTGTCCAAAACCAGGATTTTTTGGTATCATATATATATAACGAACATCTGGCATATCTGCATGTTTTTTTACGTCTTTTATTGATAGATTGTTTAAATATACATCAAACTCCAATTCCACATCTCTGGTTGGGATGGGGGTGTTGGGGGTTGTGTTTCCTTTGTTACATGCAACGAGGGTGCCACCGGCGATTGCACCCAATGCCAATGCACGACGGAATTTATATGGAATCGTAATCTTCATTTTGTATCCTATTAAGTTCTGTTATTTAATGATTGTCTAAAAATAGCGCATTCCCCCACGAATATAGAAATTTATCCCAAGTTCAGCAACTTGCGAATTATTCGACTGCTTGTTTTTTATATTCTTCCTTCTCAATTCTTCTTATTTTGGACTTTGTTATTGCCCGAAGGCTGTCTGTGAAATTGTCCTGCACGAACTGATAATACATTCCCGGATTGTGGGCTCCCGCAGCTTTGGCAGCATTATATGCACGGTTTCCCCAATAGACGGAGCTGTTGCGGTAATGAAGGTAGCCGGATGAAAAAAGAATAGGGGGCTGCTATTGGGATGGCGATGACGATGCGGATGAAGACCTTGTGCTGGTGTGCGCGTTGGTCCAGGAGTTCCTGATGATCGGCCTGTCGTTCTTTCCGCAAGGCCTTGACCTCACCGCGGATGATGAGTTCCCTAAGGGGCCACGTTTTCCGGTACGGAAAACACAAACTCGCTCCCTGCTCAAAACCG
>JAKSJZ010000027.1 GCA_024401995.1 Bacteroidales bacterium | reverse complement strand
TCAGCGCATTCTGTCCCTTGTACTGTCCGTAGAGCTGCTGTACGTGCCAGCTGACTGTACGGAAGGAGTTGAGATTGTCATACCATATAAGGTCGGGCCTCCACTGCCAGCCTTCCACGTGGGCGAAAAGAGGGGCATAGGTGGCCATGTGCACTATGTCGGCGTTGCGCTCTATGGTGGTCATGAATGCGGCCTCGAGAAGGGAAGCGTAGAAATGGTTCCATTTTCTGCCTTTGGCGTGGCAGGCGTACTCTCCGGCAAAAACTTTCGGGCCTTTCCTGTCATAGCTGTCATAGCGTGCTCCCTGGGCGAGGAACCAGTCATAGGGACGATAGAAATGTTCGTCCACAAGATCTGCACCGAGTTTCTTCATCTCCGGCCACAGGTAATCGAACTGGTCTCCCTCCGAATTGGGGCCTGAAGATCCCACAATCTTTATTTCAGGGTGTTTTGCGCGTATCGCTTCGATGAACGGTTTGAGCCTTTCGGGATAAAGGCTGCCCCACTGTTCGTTGCCGACGCCTATGAATTTGAGATTGAAGGGTTCGGGATGGCCCATTGATGCGCGGAGACCTCCCCACTTGGTGTCTGTGCCTCCGTTGGCGAATTCTATGAGGTCAAGAGCGTCCTGGATATAGGGCTGGAGCTCGTTTACGGGGACGTGCGCATCCTCGTTGTCATTCTGGAACTGGCAGGCCAGGCCGCAGCTGACTATGGGAAGAGGCTCTGCACCTATTTCCTCCGAGAGCTGGAAGAACTCGTAGAATCCGAGTCCGTAGCTCTGGTAGTAGTCAGGATAGAACCTGTGGGGGAAGGTGTACTCCCAGCGGTTCTCGTTCAGGGGACGGTTCTCCACCGGGCCTACAGAATTCTTCCAGTTGTATCTGGTGTCAAGGTCGGTTCCTTCCACTATGCATCCTCCGGGGAAGCGGAATACGCCGGGGTGCAGGTCATAGAGCGCCTGGGCGAGATCCTTGCGAAGTCCGTTCTCGTGACCCTTCCAGGTGTCCACGGGGAAAAGTGACAGATGCTCGAGGTCAACGCTGCCTCCACGGCTCTCAAGGAAAACTCTCAGTACGGCCTTCAGGTTTGTTTCCCGGGCGGTTATGAGAATCTGGTATTTTTTCCATTCGACGGAGTTCACCGTGATATGGTCCTGCGTATAGAAGTGCTCTTCGCCCATAGAGGCTGTGTTGACCAGTTCTATGCGCAGCGTTTCGCTTTTGCCCTCGGGTACGCGCGCCCATACTGAGAAACGGTACTGCTCACCCTTTTTGACTCCTATCCCGAAGAAACCTTCGTTGTCCAGACCAGTCCATTTGTGAGGGTGTCCGGGTTCGGTGAGACGTACGTAATGGGGGTTGCGTTCGAACGGTCCGTCATTCAGTACATCTACTTTTCCGAAAGCTTTCCAGCCCTGAAGGTGGTCTTGGGGAAATTCGAAAGAACGGTTCTTGAGAAGTTCGGCATAAAGGCCTCCGTCGGCGGCAAAGTTGATGTCTTCGAAGAAGATACCGTACATCGTCGACTGTATCGGAGCACCGGCTTTCTTGAGATTGATGTCGAAGTTGTTCACCTGCGCATTGGCCGTAAATGCCAGAGACGCGCCAAGAAGGAAAAGTATTTTCTTTGCTTTCATTTCGGTCATATTGTTATGTTGTGAACAAATATACAAAGATAAAATCAGTACGGGTCCGGTTATTTGGAGCCGTTCGCATCATCCCCGCCGGGATCTCGCTTCGCTTTGGAGGGGACGTATCCGTAGAATTCCTTGTAGCACTTGCTGAAATAGCGAGGGGAGGTGAAGCCGACTTCGTAACTGATTTCCGAGATGGTAAGACCGCTTTGCATAAGCAGTCTTTCGGCGTGGCGGAGCCTGACGATCTTGATGAATTCCGAGGGGGTGTGGCCGGTGGCGGCGACCATGCGGCGGTAGATGTTGGCCCGCGACATTCCAATGGCTTCGGCAATCTGTTCCACGCTCAATTCGCTTTCGATAATGTGTTCTTCGATGAAGGCCGTCACTTTGTCAACGAATTTTCGGTCCACGGACACCACTTTCCGTTCCTCAATGCGGACCTTCAATTTGCCGGATGTGTCGATGCCGGTCTGGGATACGAGGATGGCGATATGCTCCTGGAGAACCTTGATGTCAAACGGCTTCGTGAAGTAGTCGTCCGCCCCGCAATCGCGGCTTTTCTTCTCATTTTCGTCGGTAAGCCGCGCCGTCAGCATGACGACCGGGATGTTGGTCGTCGCCGGATTGGCCTTGATCCTCCGGCAGAGTTCGTTGCCGTCCATGTTGGGCATCATTACATCCGAGAGCACGATGTCGGGACGGAAGGTTTCCATCTTGTTCAGCGCCGCCTGCCCGTCCGTGGCCGTGATGATGTTGTATTCGGAAGAGAGGACGCCGGACAGATAATCCAGGAAGTCATCACTGTCGTCCACAAGCAGCAGGTTGATCCTCCTGGCGGCGGGCCGGGCCGTATCAACGTCTGCAGGGGTTTCTTCCTGGTATATCGAGCTTTTCACGAATCCCTCTCCTGAGGCTTTGCATTCCTTTGCGGGAATGAACACCGTAAATGTCGCGCCGCCGCCGGGGGTGTCGGAAACTTCGACCCGTCCTTCATGCATATGGACATATTCCCGGACGATGTTGAGTCCGATTCCGCTTCCGCCCTTGTTCGCGGAGCCTTCGCCCTGCCAGAAACGGTCGAACAGATGCGGTTTTTCCTTGTCGGGGATTCCCTTGCCGTTATCGGACACCCGGATGATGGCGTCGCCGCCATCCAGGGTAAGGTCGACATTCACCCGTCCGCCCTCATCGGTATATTTGATGGCGTTGCTGAGGAGGTTGGTCACCACCTTCGAGATCTTATCCTCGTCAAATTCCATTTCGATATGGTCCTTCGAGGTCCGGAAGGTCAAAGTGATGCCTTTTTCCTTCAATGCCAGGAACTGTTCCACCGATGAGCGGACCGACTCTACGAGGTCTTTCCGCGAGAAGTGGACGCTCTGGGCATTCATCATCAGGCTTCTGAGGTCCAGCATCTGGTTCACCATATCCAGAAGCTTGCGGGCATTCCTTTCGGCGATGTTCAGTTTACCCTTTATCTGCGCGTCCTGTTCCCTGCCGATAGCATCGGAAAGGGGGGAAAGGATGAGAGAGAGGGGGGTGCGGAGCTCGTGGCTGATATTGATGAAGAAGATCTGCTTCATCTCGGAAATGGCCTTCTCTTCCCTTTCCTTCCTGCGCTTCTGGCTGATTCGGTAGAGAACGGACAGGAATCCCAGCAGCAACAGGGAATAGAGGAGGATGGCCGGGGAGCTCCTGTACCAGGGCGGACGGACCGTGATATCCAGGCTGCTCACGGGACCGGAAGCGTTTCCTTCTGCATCGGCAATGGCGACATCCAGCTTCATTCTGCCGGATTTCGCATTGGCGAACTGCACCGCCGGCATGCCGTCCGGGGTCGGCGTCCATTGATTCCCGTCCGTGCTGAAGAGGAACCTGGGCTGGCCGGGCTTGCCGATGGAAGAAGATGCCAGGTGGATGATGAAGGAGCGCTGGTTCCAGGAAAGGGTCATGTGGGGCTCCACGTTCCTCTCTCCCTCCGGCAGGACGATACCGCTGAAAATGACATAGGTAGAGTCCTGGTCCTCGACAATGTCCTTGGGAACAATCCTGACGAAGCCCCGATGGCTGCCGGCCAGGATGTCGCCGTTTCCGAGGCTGACCATCGCGTTCTTGTTGAAGAGGACATCGGGCACACCTTCGCTCGTTCCGTAAGACGTAGCGAAGAAATCCCAGCCGCCATTTCCGGAATTCACCTGAATGCGCGTGAGCAGATTGTTGGAGCATACCCAGAGACCGCCCAGGGAGTCTTCCGCCACGGAAACGGCGTGAAAATTGGTGGAGTTCCCCCGGACATCCACCGAATAGGTCTTTTCGGAGGAGATGTCATAGGCGTGGATGCCCTTGTTGGAGGCGATCCACAGAAGGCCCCTGGAGTCGATGATGATATCCCTGACGTGCAATTCTGCCAGCTCTTCGGAACCGACCGACCGGATGGTCCCGGTTTCCGGATCGAGCACATCGACACCCTTGGCGTGCCCGATGTATAGGAGCCCGCTTTCGGAGAAGCAAAGCGAACTGATGTGGTCTTCCTTCAACGGGCTGTTCCCGTGATGATAGATCTTCGATTCGCCGGTGGAAAGGTCCATGACCTGGAGACCGGCTCCAAGGGTGCCGATATAGATTTTCCCGTCCCTGGAACATTTGACGTCCCAGATGTCATTGCTTGCCAGCTTGCCGGTGGCCGTGCTGTAAGAAGTCCATTTGCCGCCGCTGTAATGGGTCAGACCGCTCCGGAAGCCGCCGAACCAGAGGGACCCGTCAGGGGCAATGGTGCTGCTCACCACGATATCGGAAAGCAGTTTGCTTTCGTCCATTCGGATACTGGTGCGCTTCCCGGTCTTGGGATCGTAGCGGACAATCCCATTGCCGTCGGTGCCGCACCAGATGGTTCCGGCGTTGTCTTCCACGACCGCGTTGACATCTTCAAGGGGGGGTGAGGGCAAATGTGTTCTTCCCGTCGTAAATGAAACTCAGTCCGCTCTTGTAGGTACCGAGCCACATCACGCCGTTATTATCGCTGTACAGGCATTGGATGCATTCACCCAGGAAGGGGGTGTCAGAGGACCGCTCGCGGCCGAACACGTCCGCAACGTCCTCGCCGGGGGTGTAAACCAACAGGCCGTCGTGATCGGTGGCGACCCAGACGCGCCCCGAAGCGTCGGCGGCCACATCTCTGATCAGCAAACGATGCGACTTCCATTCGCCGGTGACGGTATCGTGGGTCCAGGAGACTTCGCCCGTGTAGATGATTTCCAGGCCGGCGGAATCCTTGAAAAACCGATAATTGGTATCCTGCGGGTCAGGGTGCAGGGTGATATGGGTCTCCACCGAAGCGGTCTTCATCGTGACAGGGTCGATGCGGATGATGCGTCCGTCGGAGCAACAGATGGTGATCTCATCCTCGGAGAAGACCAGATCGGTCGGCTTCGTATCGGCGGGCTTGCCTTCTATGGTCCACGATTCGGTCTTGTCCGCGCGAAGGTCCACCTTATATAAGGTCGATCCGTGCATGGCCCAGATGTCACCGTGGGCATCGACCTTCATGATCTTGATTCTTTCCGTGATTCCATGGCTCGCCAGCCAGGGGGAAGGGTCCTGGACCACCCGTTCGTCCGAAAGGTCCATATAGGAGTATCCCAAAGGGGTATGGATCCAGAGGTGTCCCGCCGAATCCTCGAAGATCGAGTTGATGGAATTGTCGGGAATCGCATCCGGCCCTTCAAAGAAATGCTTGAAGCGGAAACCGTCATAGCGGTTGAGCCCGACGTGGGTGCCTATCCAAAGAAAACCCCGGGAATCTTTGAATACGACGTATATGCTGTTGTCGGACAGGCCGTCGTTTATGGTCAGTTGACGGAACTCCGCACCATCCACGGATGTGCAGAGAAACAGGAGCAGAACAGAGACGATACTTGATAACAGGCGTTTCACGGCCCAAATATAAGAAAATGAAACGTTTCACGTCCCAAATATAAGAAAATGAAACATAGTTGACACCAGATTGCAACATTATTACCCATTGTTGCCCCCGGCGATGAATAATTTTGCGATATGAAAAAGAAGATTTTTTTGATTGTTTTGCTGCTCTTTTCGTTCCTGCTTGTCCGGGGACAGAGAGCAGATGTCCGCGAAGAAGTCTTTGCGAATCCGCTGAGGTCCTACGGCAACGATTTCCCCTATCCTGCCGAAACCTACAGGCAGACCCCTTCCCCAAAAGGGTACAAGCCGTTTTACATCAGTCATTACGGCCGCCACGGATCCCGGTACTATTGGGAATCTTCTTTTTATAAGCGTATTGACTCGCTGCTTACCGACGCGCACACCAGAGGGATTCTCACGGAAGCGGGCGAGGAATTCTATCGGCAGTTTTCTTCCCTCCTGCCGGAACTGACCGTCAGGGTCACGGAACTGACTCCCTTGGGATATGAGCAGCACGCGCGTATCGCAAAGACGATGTACGATTCTTTCCCGGAGATATTCAAGAAAGGCGGACACGTAGAGGCGTTCTCCTCCCTTGAGGGCCGATGCATCGTCAGCATGGCCGCCTTCTGCCAGTCGCTGGCCGGACTGAACGACAAACTGGATATATACCAGCGGGCATCCAAGGAGACGCTCGGCGCCGTCGTCCCGGATTCGAAGGACAATCCCCTGCGCTGGACCTGCGATCCCGAACCTTTCCCCGTACCGGGCGAGCCTTCCGTGTCCGCCAGTCCCGCCGCCGGGAAAATGCCGTTCGTGGATATTTTCTTCAAGGATGCGTCACTGGACGAAACGGAGGCAAAGACCATCCAGTCGACACTGAATACGCTCTATACGTCTCTTCCCAGCATCGGGCATGAGGGCCTGATGGGAGAGCCCTATACCCTGGATGAAATTTATAGCCGATGGGACGTGTCAAACGCCGGCGCCTACCGTCATTACTGGTCCAGACGCAAGCTCGCGGTTCCCATTGTCGAGGATATCCTGGACCGGGCGGAAGCCGTTATTTCCGGCAAGAGTTCTGAAATCGCCGACCTGCGTTTCGGGCACGATTCCTATCTGGCCCCGCTCAACATCCTCCTGGGCATGGACGGGTCCCTGACGGTCCCTGCCGATCCGGACGATTTCAAGTATGTGTACCAGAACTATACCACCTGTATGGCCGGTAATATCCAGCCGATCTTCTACAAGAGCAGGAAGCCGGGCAGCGATATCCTTGTCAAGGCCCTCCTGTGTGGTCGGGAGGTGACGCTTCCCTTGCCCGGAGACCGATATCCCTATTACAGATGGAGCGACTTCCGGAAGTTCTACCGGAACCTGTGCGACAGTGCCAGAACAGCCGACAATTTACACTAATCAATTAAAATAAAGCACTTATGAAACTATTATCAAAAACTGTTTTGATGAGATGTTGCATTTCGTTGGCTTTTGTCTTCGGTGCAATTCTCTGTTCGACAGCCCAAGCTCAGTCGCTGAGCGTGAGCGGCCGTATTGTCGATGAGACAAACCAGCCGGTGATGGGAGCCGGCATCCAGGAAAAAGGAACGAGCAACGGCACGGTTTCCGATCTGGACGGCCAGTTCACGCTTGTCACGAACGCTGATGCGGTCCTGGTATTCACTTGCCTCGGCTACGACACGAAGGAAGTGGCCGTGAACGGGAACAGTGTCATCAACGTCGTGCTCAACAGCAGCTCGGAATTCCTCGAGGATGTCGTCGTCGTCGGCTACGGCGTCCAGAAAAAGAAACTGATCACCGGTTCGACCATCCAGGTCAAGGGTGACGACATCGTGAAACTCAACAGCACAAGCGCGCTCGGAGCACTGCAGTCTTCGACGCCCGGCGTGAACATCATCGCCAATACCGGCCAGCCCGGTGACGGATTCAATGTCAACATCCGCGGTATGGGCACCATCGGCTCTTACAAGCCTCTCTATGTCATCGACGGCGTGGCCGGCGGCGACATCAGCACCCTCAACCCTTCCGACATCGAGAGCATCGACATCCTGAAGGATGCGGCTTCGGCGGCCATCTACGGTGCCAGAGCCGCGAACGGCGTCATCCTGGTGACCACCAAGCAGGGCAAGGAAGGCAAAATCCAGATCAGCTACGACGGCTATGTCGGTTGGCAGAACGCCCCCATCATTCCGCAGGTGCTGAACGCAAAGCAGTATATCGAGGTGATCAATACCGCCGAGAAGAACAACCGGCTCACCCCCACTGATTTCTCGGCCGTTCTCAGCCCCGAACTGTACAAGAGCATCATGGACGGTTCCTTCACCGGCACCAACTGGATCCGGGAGTTCCACAATGACAATGCGCCCATTTCCAATCACGCCGTCAATCTCACCGGCGGTACTGACAGGTCCAAGTTCTCGATGGGTGTCAGCTTCACCGACCAGGAAGGCATCTTCGGCAAGCCGGCGGCCTCCAACTTCAAGCGCGCGACGGTCCGCCTGAACTCCGACCACGTGGTTTTCAGGAAGAACGACCTCGACATCATCACCATCGGCGAAAACTTCAATTTCTTCTACAGCGAGAAGAGCGGTATCAACCTCAGCAACCAGTACTCCAACAACATGTTTGACGCGCTGACCGCGAACCCTCTCGCCCCCATGCGGAGGGCTGACGGCGAGTACACGAACGCTGACGACTACACGGCTCTCGGTATTTTCAAGTTCGACGGCGACGCCAAGAACCCGCTGTATGTGATCTCGAAAACGAGCCAGGGCAACAACTGGAGAAGCAACTACGGACTGAACATGTCCGCCAACGTACGCATCCAGCCCATCAAGGACCTCATCGTCAGAAGCCAGTTCAATTATATGGCCAGTGCCAACAGCAGGCGCTCCTATGACATGACCTATCAGGCCAACTCCACCTCTTTCCTCGATGTGGACAAGGTGTCCCAGGAGGCCGGCCTCGGATGGAACTGGTCCTGGGAGAATACGGTTGCGTACAAGTTCCATTTCGGCGATCACAACTTCGACGCGATGGCCGGTATGTCCATCGAACACTCCGGCTACGGCGAGACGGTCGGCGCCGGCAGGGAAGGCGGAAAATGGGTTGACGACCCTGTCCACGCCTATGTCAGCAACATGACGGGCCTCATCACGGAAAGCAAGGTCAAGGGTTCCCCCTGGAGTGACAGCGGCCTGCTTTCGTACTTCGGACGTATCAACTATGACTACGCCGAGAAGTATATGCTGTCCCTCATCCTCCGCCGTGACGGCTCCTCCAATTTCGCTCCCGGTCACCGCTGGGGCACGTTCCCCTCTGTTTCCGCCGGTTGGGTGGTGACCAACGAGCCTTGGATGGCAGGGTTCCGCAACACCCTCAGTTTCCTGAAGCTCCGCGGAAGCTGGGGCCAGAACGGTAACTGCGCGATTGACAACTTCCAGTATCTCGCCACCGTCCAGGTCGGCCCGAACGACGGCCGATACGGTTTCTCCAACGGCATTACCGACCAGCTCAGCAATGGTTCCTATGCCGACAAGCTGGCCAATCCCGATGTTACCTGGGAAACCTCGCAGCAGCTTGACTTCGGTCTGGACGCCCGCTTCTTCGCCAGCCGCCTGGGTCTGACCTTCGACTGGTACCAGAAGGATACCAAGAACTGGCTGGTGAAGGCCCCTATCATGGGCCATTATGGCGCCGACGCCCCGTATATAAATGGCGGTGACGTGCGCAACACCGGTGTCGAACTGGCCCTTACCTGGAATGACCAGGTGAACAAGGATTTCTACTACAGCATCGGCGTGAACGGCGCCTACAACAAGAACATCGTCACCCGTATCGCCAACGGCGAGGGCGTCATCCACGGAAAGGCCGTCGTCGAGCAGGCCGCCGAACTGTATCGTGCCGAGGTGGGCTATCCGATCGGCTACTTCCATACCTATGTCACGGACGGCGTGTTCCAGACACAGCAGGAACTCGACGCCTGGCTGGCGGCCGGCAAGCCGACCATCAGCGACAATCCCCAGCCCGGCGATCTCAAGGTCCTCGACCTCAACGGCGACGGTGTCCTGAATCAGGACGATGACAAGACGATGACCGGCGATCCCAACCCTCATTTCACGGCCGGCCTCAACATCTCCGTCAACTACAAGGGCTTTGATTTCGGCGTCAGCGGATATGGCATGTTCGGCCACCAGATCTTCCGTGCCTGGAGACAGTACGGCCACAGACCCTATCAGAACTATACCACGGAAGTGTTCGACTACTGGCACGGCGAGGGCACGTCCAACAAGCTGCCCATCCTGTATTCCAGCAACAGCAAAGGCCTCAACACCGATATGTTCATCGAGAACGGCGACTTCTTCCGCTTCCAGACGGTCACGCTCGGATACGACTTCAACCGGCTGTGGGAGAACTCCCCGTTCGGCCAGCTCCGTCTCTATGTCCAGGGCCAGAACCTCTACACGATCACGGGATATAAGGGTATGGATCCTGAAGTGGGTACTTCCAGCGGATTCGACTCCTGGGCCAAGGGCATCGACCTCGGCTTCTATCCCCAGCCCCGCACCATTCTCGTGGGCCTTAACATCAAATTCTAATAACTGTGCTTGAAATGAAAACGATACTGAAAATAACGGCGGTTGCCGCATTGACGCTTCTGCTCTCCTCCTGTGAGAGTCTTCTCGATACGACCAATTACATGACCAAGACCACGGCCGACTTCCCTTCGAATGTCGGCGAGGTGGAGCAGATGGTCACCGGTGTCTACAATAACCTGAACGCCATTCAGGAAGCGAACAAAGTCACCTGGCACTATCCCTGGGCACTGGCCACGGCCGACGAATGCCTCGGTGGTGACGGTGCGAACGTCTCCATCATCCAGGCTGCCGACATGATGCTCAAGCAGGGCGACGGATACAACGGCGTCTACAAGCAGCGCTACGTTGGAATCGCGCGGGCGAACAGTGCCCTCGAAGTGCTCAAAGACTGCCCTTTCATCTCCGAGGAGATGAGGAACGACTTCACCGGACAGGTCCTTTTCCTGCGCGCCTACTACTATTACGAGCTGGCGAGCCAATTCGGGAACGTACCCTGCCCCCTGACCACCGTGGCGGACCCCACCCTTCCGCAGATCTCCGGAGAAGCGCTTTGGGGACAGATCATGCTCGACCTCAAGACGGCCATCGGCATCATGCCTTCCAAGAGGTCCGCTGGTGACGGTCATGTCGACAAATACTGCGCGGAAGCCCTTCTGGGCCGTGTTTACCTGTTCTATTCCGGGTTCTACAACGACGAAGTCGTCACCCTTCCCGACGGGACGGATCTCACCAAGACTGAAGTGGGCGGATATATCAAGGATTGCGTGGAGAATTCGGGTTGTTCCCTGGTCCCCGATTTCCATAACCTGTGGCCGTACAGCAACCGCATCACGTTGGCCGACGAGCTCTGCCCGACCAAGTGGAAGGACAAAGGTTACGAATATGTGGCCGATGACGGAAAGGTCAATCCGGAAACGATGTTCGTCATCAAGTTCAACGCCCTGAGTGCCGGCGACCCCTACCGGAAGTATTCCAACCAGACCGCTCTCTTCATCGGCGGCGTCCGCGGCAACAAGCAGAAGTGCCAGAACGGAGACACCTTCCCGCTGAGCTACGGATACGGAAACTGCCCTGTCAGCCCCGCCTTTGTCAAGGAATGGGAGGAAATCGAGCCGAACGACCCGCGTCGCGAAGCTTCCATCATGGCCCCCGATGATTTCGTGAGAGGCTATAAGTACGGCGTGAAAGGCGACAACGTCCAGGAAACCGGCTATTACCAGACGACGGTCATGCCGGTCATGGGCCGGGACAACAACGGAAACATCAGATGGTCTTACCTTCTGGTCATGTACGATAACCTTTCCTGGTCCAAGGACGACTATCAGTTCAACTTCTGTGACGATATGGTGCTGATCCGCTTTGCCGAGGTCCTGCTGATGGATGCCGAGATCAATGGAAACAAAACGTCCTTCGACAAGGTGCGCGCCCGTGCCGGTCTGCCCGCCATCGCGCTTACGGAAGAGAACCTCCGCAACGAGCGCCGCTGGGAGCTCGCTTTCGAAGGCGTCAGACTCGGAGACCTGCGCCGATATGGCGTGGCTTATGCCAAGGCCGCCTTGGACAAGCAGGAAGGCGTCGAATGCTACTTCAAGGGCAACAAGAGCACGAACCACGCAAGCGACTTCAACGGTGGCTACGGCCAGCGTTTTGAAATCACGAAGGGCTTCGCTCCCATCCCGACCGAACAGATCAACCTTTCCGCCGGAGCCGGCGAGGAGTACAAGTTCAAGCAGAATGCGGGATATGAAAGCTCGGACGAATACACCGGCTGGATTGAATAAACTATGAAAGTTTTCCTTACAATCGGAGCATTGCTCGGTACGATTGCGGCCTTCGCACAGGCTCCCCAGCTCAACCGCGACAATATCGACGAGGTATTGAAAGCGATGACGCTCGAGGAGAAAATCACCCTTGTCGTCGGAGCGAACCGCTATGTGGGCGATGAAAACGGTCCTGGTCCTGCGCCCGGCATGCCGGTGCGCAGGTCCGTGGACATGACCGGTCTCGTCGAAAAGCCCAAGAGTGACGGGGTTACCGCCTTCTCCAGCGGCCGCGTGAAAGGTGCCGCCGGCGACGTCGTGCCCGTCGAAAGACTGGGTATCACCACGATGGTCCTTGCCGACGGTCCCGCCGGCCTCCGCATCGACGCTACCCGCCCGGGAGACGACAATACCTACTATTGCACGGCCTTCCCCATCGGGTCGCTTCTGTCGGCATCGTGGGATCCCGAACTCACGGAGCGCGTGACGACCGCCATGGGTAACGAGGTCCTGGAATATGGCGTCGACGTTCTCCTCGCCCCGGCGATGAACATTCACCGTAACCCTCTGTGCGGACGCAATTTCGAGTACTATAGCGAGGACCCTCTCCTTGCGGGAAAGATTGCGGCCGCTTATGTCAGGGGCATCCAGAGCAACGGCGTCGGCACTTCCGTGAAGCACTTCGCCGTCAACAGCCAGGAGACCCTGCGCAACGGACAGAACGCCTCCGTCAGCGAGCGCGCCCTGCGGGAAATCTATCTCAAAGGCTTTGAAATCGTCGTGAAGGAAGCCCAGCCCTGGACCATCATGTCGTCCTACAACAAGATCAACAGCGTGCTGGCTTCGGAGAACCGCTGGCTCCTGACGGACGTGCTCCGCGGAGAATGGGGCTTCAAGGGCTTCGTGATGACCGACTGGTGGGCCGAAGAGAACGGTGCCCGCCAGATTGCCGCCGGCAATGACATGTTGATGCCGGGCACGCCTCACCAGTATGACGACATCCTTGCCGCCGCCCGGAGCGGCCGCCTGGACATCCGTTTCCTGGACGACTGTGTGCGACGCATCCTTCAGGTGATGGTGGCATCGCCCACCTTCAATCGCTACCAATACAGCAACAAGCCCGATCTTGCCGCGCACGCCCAGATCACACGCGAGGCCGCCGCTCAGGGAATGGTCCTGCTCAAGAACGAAAGTGCCCTGCCGCTGAGCAAGAAGTGCAAAGTGGCCCTCTTCGGAGTGCCGTCCTATGACACGATGGTCGGAGGCTCCGGTTCCGGTTATGTGAACCGCGCCTACAAAGTGACTGTCGATGAAGGACTGGAGACCGCAGGCTTCAAGCTGGACAAGCAGCTTGCGGAATCCTATCGGGACTATGTGAAGCAGGAGAAAGCCAAGCAGCCAGCAGAGTACTTCTGGATCATCCCCACCGTCCAGGAAACGGTCATCAGCCGGGAGGATGCGGAAGCGGCGGCAAAGCGCAACGAGGTCTGCATCTACAGCATCGGCCGCATGGCGGGCGAAGGCGGAGACCGCACCCTCACCCCGGGCGACTGGTATCTCTCGGAAACCGAGCAGGCGAACATCGACCTTCTCTGCGAGACGTTCCACAAGGCGGGCAAGAAAGTGATCGTCCTGCTGAATATGGGCAATATCGTGGATATGGGCTGGTGCGACAAGCCGGATGCGATCCTCCACACCTGGATGGACGGTCAGGAGGCGGGCAACAGCGTGACCGACGTCCTCGGTGGCAAGCTTTCCCCTTCGGGAAAGCTGCCGATGACCATTGCAAAACGCTATGAGGACTATTCTTCCGCCGACAACTTCCCGATGTCCAACGGAAATCCCGGCGATGTCAACTATGACGAAGACATTTTTGTCGGCTACCGTCATTTCGACCGTAATCCCGAGACGATCCTCTATCCCTTCGGCTTCGGCCTGAGTTACACGAGTTTCGAGTATTCCGACCTGAAGGCCGAACGCATCGGTGACGAACTGAAAATCAGCGTGAAGGTGACGAATACCGGCAAATGCAGCGGACGCGAAGTGGTGCAGATCTATGTCGGCGCACCAGAAGGGAAAGCCGTAAAACCCGTGAAGGAACTCCGCGCCTTCGGAAAGACGTCCGAACTGAAGCCCAAGGCCAGCGAAGTGCTCACAATGACCGTCAAACTTGCCGATTTGCGCTGGTTCGACGGCTATGAGCGGGCGTGGAAGCTGGACGAAGGTGACTACGTCATATCCGCCGCCGCCAGGTGCCAGGGCATGGGCCAGACAGTGATTTTGACACTGTAATCCCTGACAACATACGAATCAGCCCGCAGAGTTTTGAATTCTGCGGGCTGGTTCTTTAAGACCATCGACCGTCAATTATTACTGAGTTCGAAATTGTACTCCTGCAGATAATTGAATTTTTCACCGGGGAGCCGTCTCTTCACGGTCAAACTTGTCATCATCTATCCACACTTCCCAGGGAGACGGATTGGGAGGCGTCGCCCCGCACCCATACCATAGTTTACGCGGGTCTCGGAGACCGCAAGACCTACTGGGGCAAGAAAAAGTAGAATGTTGCATGTTTCATCCATTTACTTTAAAATTTGTTCAACTTGGAGATTTGAAGGGATACTCTGACAATTTTTTATTAAATTTGTAGGATATGAAACAACAAGAATTGCATAATATGAAAAAACTGAATCTGACCCTGCTCTCCTGCCTGATTGCCCTTGCGGCGTCGGCCCAGATAAAGAGCACCGTGCATCTGCACGAGAATGCCGCTGACGGCACCATCATCCCCAAGGAAATCTACGGCCAATTCTCCGAACATCTCGGAGGCTGCATCTACGGTGGTCTCTGGGTGGGCAAGGATTCCGAAATCCCCAATATCGACGGCTACCGTCTGGACGTGTTCAACGCCCTGAAGAAGCTTCAGGTTCCCGTGATGCGCTGGCCGGGCGGATGTTTCGCCGACGACTACCATTGGATGGACGGCATAGGTCCCCAGGAGAAACGCACCAAAATCGCCAACAACAACTGGGGCGGCACTATGGAGGACAACAGCTTCGGAACCCACGAATTCCTCAATCTCTGCGAAAAACTGGGCTGCGAGCCCTATATCAGCGGCAACGTGGGCAGCGGCACTCCCGAGGAACTTGCCAAGTGGGTCGAGTATATGAACTCCGACGCTCCCAGCACCGTGGCCGATATGCGTCGCGCCAACGGCCGCCAGGAGCCCTGGCACGTGAAATACCTGGGCATAGGCAACGAGGCCTGGGGCTGCGGCGGAAATATGATTCCCGAATACTATTCCGCACTCTTCCGCAGATATACCACATACACCCGTGACTACAAGGGCGAGCACCTCTACAAGATTGCTTCCGGCGCTTCAGACTATGATTACAACTGGACGGAGGTATGTATGAAAGCCATCGGAGCCAGGATGGACGCTATTGCCGTTCACTACTACACGGCTTTCGGATGGTCTCCGGGAGCGAAGGGCCATGCCACCGATTTCAATGATGAGATATATTACAAGACCATCAGCAAGGCTTGCAACATAGAGCCCTGCATCCAGAAGCACATCTCCATTATGGACCAGCTGGACCCTCAGGGACACGTGGACCTTCTCGTGGACGAGTGGGGCACCTGGTGGGAGGTGGAGCCCGGCACGAACCCCGGTCACCTTTTCCAGCAGAGCACAATGCGTGACGCAATGGTGGCCGCCCTGTCGCTGAACATTTTCCAGAAATACACCAGGCGCATCAAGATGGCCAATATCGCCCAGGTTGTCAACGTGCTTCAGTCAATGATACTCACAAAGGGCGACCAGATGGTTCTTACCCCCACATATCACGTGTTCAATATGTACAAGGTGCATCAGGATGCCGAGTTCATTCCCGTGGACGTCGACGCTCCCGCTCCCGTCTGGGCCGAATACGGGGCTGTGCCTTCAGTCAGCGTGTCAGCATCCCGCAAGGACGGTGTGATGCACGTGTCTCTGGTGAACCCTTCTCTGGACAAGAGCCAGACTGTCACTCTCGACTGGGATGCTTACAAGGCCGGCGCGAAGGTCAGCGGTGTGATACTGAATGCCAAGGACGTGCATGACTTCAACGATTTCGGCAAGGAGGCCAAGGTCGTGACCAAGGAATTCACCGGTATAAAGAAGAACTCCAAAGCCGTGGTGGTGGAACTGCCTGCGGCATCCATCGTAACTCTCGAAATCAAATAACGAAACAATATGAAAAAGTATCTGTCAATTCTTGCGGGAGTCTGCCTTCTGGCCTCCTGCTGCGGGAAACAGGGCGGGCTGACCAAATCCGGCCTCGATCCCCAAAACTTCGTGGATGAGTACAATGGCATCCCCACTGCCCTCTACACTCTCACCAATGATAACGGTATGGAAGTGTGCGTCACCAACTTCGGAGGTCGTGTCGTTTCCGTAATGGTTCCCGACAGGGACGGTGAGTTCAGGGACGTTGTTCTCGGTTTCGACAAGGTCAGCGACTATTTCCCCAAGAACCACCTTTCCGATTTCGGAGCTGCGATAGGACGTTATGCCAACCGCATAGGCGGCGGCAAGCTCGTGATCGACGGCAATGAGTACCGGCTTCCCCTCAACGACAATCGCGTGAACTGCCTCCACGGCGGTTTCGGCGGCTGGCAGTATCAGGCTTACGGGCTGGTTGAGGCCGACGACACACACGTGAAGCTCGTGATGAACTCAGCTGACGGCGACAACAAGTTCCCCGGAGCCGTCACCGCATATGTGACATACACTCTTACGGAGGACAACCGCCTGGATATCAGCTATGAAGCCACCACGGACGCTCCGACCGTCATCAATATGACCAACCACTCATACTTCAACCTTTCGGGCGATCCCGCAAACCACAGCATCTGCGAGGACCGTCTGTTCATCAACTCAGAGTCATACACCCCCACCGACAAACTGCTCATCCCGACGGGAGAGATTGCCACCCTTGAGGGCACACCCCTTGATTTCCGTCTTCCCCAGACCATAGGCGACAGGATAGACAACGATTTCGCGGCTCTGAACTTCGCCGGCGGTTACGACCACAACTGGATACTGAACGACACCGACGAACTCGTTCCCGATGTCATCCTTTCCTGCGAAGACACGGGCATAACTCTGACTGTATTCACGAACGAACCCGGCATACAGGTATATACGGGCAACTTCCTGAACGGAACCCTGACCGGCAAGAACGGTGTCACATACAACAGGCGCACCGGAATATGCCTGGAGTCGCAGCATTTCCCCGACAGCCCCAACAAACCCGAATGGCCCACAACAGTGCTCCGTCCCGGAGAGACTTACACCAGCCATTGCGTTTTCGCATTCAGTGTTGAAAAGTAAAATCATTAAGATATGAACGTTTTTGAAGCAATTGCGGGCTCCGGATTCCGTATCGTGGACCTTGTCATCGTACTGGTTTACCTGTGCCTGCTGATTTTCCTCGGCCTTTTCCTGGGCCGTACCAAGAAGGGCGAGCAGAAGAGTGCCAATGACTACTTCCTCGCCGGTAACACTCTTACCTGGTGGGCAGTCGGCGCGTCGCTGATCGCCGCCAACATTTCCGCCGAGCAGTTCATCGGAATGTCCGGAACGAGCTATGCGGACGGCATCGCCACCGCAGCTTACGAGCTGATGGCCGCCGTCACACTCATCGTCATAGGCAAGTTCCTGCTTCCCATTATGCTGAAACGCAAGATCTTCACCATCCCCCAGTTCCTTCGCGAACGCTACAATGACGGTGTGGGACTTGCGTTCTCCATACTCTGGCTGTTCCTCTATGTATTCGTCAACCTGACTTCGG